>CAZXJW010000036.1:2464-11070 GCA_964641005.1 uncultured Rhodocyclaceae bacterium | reverse complement strand
GAACGAGAAGGTGATCTTCCCGTTCTCCAAGCCCTTCAAGCCCCAGGGCGGCATCGCCGTGCTCACGGGCAACCTGGCGCCCACGGGCGCGGTGCTCAAGCCCTCGGCGGCCACGCCCCAGCTCATGAAGCACAAGGGCCGTGCCGTGGTGTTCGAGGACATCGACGACTACAAGGCGCGCATCGACGACCCCAAGCTCGACGTGGACGCCGACTGCGTGCTGGTGCTCAAGAACTGCGGCCCCAAGGGCTACCCGGGCTTCCCCGAGGTGGGCAACTTCGCGCTGCCCACCAAGCTGCTCAAGAAGGGCGTCAAGGACATGATCCGCATCTCGGATGCGCGCATGTCCGGCACGGCCTACGGCACGGTGGTGCTGCACACCTCGCCCGAGGCGGCCGCGGGCGGCCCGCTGGCGCTGGTGAAGAACGGCGACCTGATCGAGCTCGACGTGGCCAAGCGCAAGCTGGTGCTGCACGTGAGCGAGGAGGAGCTGGCGAAGCGACGCAAGTCGTGGAAGCCGCTGCCGCCCCACGACACCCGCGGCTGGGTGAAGCTCTACGTGGAGACGGTCAACCAGGCCGACAAGGGCGTGGACCTGGACTTCCTGGTGGGGGCGAGCGGCGCGCCGATTCCGCGCGAGTCGCACTGACCGGGTTCGCGGGCGGGCGGACCTGCCGGTCCGCCCGATCCGGCATTACTTCGGCAGGATGACGGTGTCGATCACGTGGATCACGCCGTTGGTGGCTTCCACGTCGGCGGCCACGACCTTGGCGTTGTTCACGGTCACGCCCATGGAGTCCTTCTTCAGCGCCACGGTCTGGCCCTGCACGGTCTTCACGTCGGCGGTGGGCACGTCCTTGGCCATCACCTTGCCGGGCACCACGTGATAGGTCAGCACCTTGGCCAGGGCGGCCTTGTCCTTCAGCAGGGCTTCGACGGTGCCCGGGGGCAGCTTGGCGAAGGCCTCGTCGGTGGGGGCGAAGACGGTGAAGGGGCCGGGGCTCTTCAGGGTGTCCACCAGGCCGGCGGCCTGGACGGCGGTCACCAGGGTCTTGAAGGAGCCGGCGGCCACGGCGGTGTCAACGATGTCGGCCTTCGGGGCGGACTTGTTGGCCTGGGAGACACCGGCGCAGGCGGACAGCACACCGGCGAGGGCGAGGGCGAGAACGGCACGGCGGGGGGTGTTCATGGATCGAGTTTCCTATTGCAGTGAATGGGTTGGGCGATTCCCTGGGGGAGCCGCCGGTCTGCGGGAAGCCCGAATCGGCCGGGGCGCCACCGGCCTTTTTCGGGCAATCCGGAACCGGATTGGCCCTATCGGTTCAAACCGCAACGCCACTGACTACAACTTGAACTGATTAGTTCAAACAAAAAACACATGGGTATTCTCGCCAAGCTCACCGTCCGCCAGCAGCAGAACCGGGTGCGGGAGGAGGCCATCCTCGACGCCACCCGGACCATGCTCGCCCGCAAGGGCTACGACCTCATGACCGTGGACGAGGTGGCCGCCGAGGCCGGCATCGCCAAGGCCAGCCTCTACAAGCACTTCAGCTCCAAGGAGTCGCTCGCGGCCGCGGTGATGATCAACCTGCTCGACCGGGCGCTGGCCTTCCTCGACGGCCTGCCGCCCGAGATGCCCCCGGTGGACAAGATGCAGGCGCTGCTGCGCTGGGCGCTCGACCTGCGCCTGGACGGCGGGCTGCCGCTGCTGCCCTCCACCAGCTCCACCCTTCAGTCCAACCTGCTGGCCAACGTCGCCTACGTGAAGCGCATCCTTGACCTCAATGGCCGCATGACCGCGCTGGTGCAGGCCGCCCAGTCCCAGGGGGTCATCGAGCCCGAGCTTCCCGCCGACGTGGTGGTGTTCGCGCTCTACGCCCGCACCTGCGACCCGGCGGTGGAGTACCTGCGCATGACCGGGCGCTACACCCACCGGCAGGTGACCGACTACCTGGTGAAGGTGGCCTTCGCGGGGCTGCGCGGCGGGCGCTGAGCGCCCGGGGCCGGCCCCGGCGCGGGGATGGGGGCGGAGGGGGCCCTATAATCGCGGCTCATTCCAGAGGGGTGCGCCGGAGGGGCGCAACCCCCGCTCACCGGAGGGAATCCCATGCTGCAAGCCGCCGACCTCGTCATCCGCCTCAATTCCGCCGACGACGTGGTGATCGCCCGCGTCGACCTGCCCGAGGGCACCGAGATCATCAAGGAAGGCGTGCGCACCACGGCGCGCATTCCCGCCGGCCACAAGCTCGCCACCCGGGCCGTGGCCCAGGGGGGCCCGGTGCGGCGCTACAACCAGATCATCGGTTTCGCCACCAAGCCCATCGCCCCGGGCGAGCACGTCCACGTGCACAACCTGGGCATGGCCGACTTCGAGCGCGACTACGCCTTCTGTGCCGACTACCGGGCCACCGAGTTCGTGGCCAACCCGGCCACCTTCCAGGGCATCGTGCGCGCCGACGGGCGCGTGGCCACCCGCAACTACGTGGGCATCGTCTCCAGCGTGAACTGCTCGGCCCACGTGTCGCGCATGATCGCCAAGCACTTCACCGACGAGGTGCTGGCCGAGTTCCCCAACGTGGACGGCGTGGTGCCCATCACCCACCGCACGGGCTGCGGACACGCCTCCACGGGCGAGCCGGTGGACATCCTGCGCCGCGTGCTGGCCGGCTACGCCACCCATCCCAACATGTTCGCCACGCTGATGGTGGGCCTGGGCTGCGAGGCCAACCAGATCAACGACCTGCTGGCCGCCCAGGGCCTGAAGCGCACCGACCAGCTGCAGACCATGACCATCCAGGACACCGGCGGCACCGGCAAGACCGTGCGCGAGGGCATCGCCCGCATCAAGGAGATGCTGCCCGAGGCCAACAAGGCCTTCCGCCAGAGCGTGCCCGCCAGCCACATCACCCTGGGCCTGCAGTGCGGCGGCTCGGATGGCTACTCCGGCATCTCCGCCAATCCCGCCCTGGGCGCGGCGGTGGACATCCTGGTGCGCAACGGCGGCACGGCCATCCTCTCCGAGACCCCCGAGGTTTACGGCGCCGAGCACCTGCTCACCCGGCGCGCGGTCACCCGCGAGGTGGGCGAGAAGCTCGTGCGGCGCATCAAGTGGTGGGAGGACTACACCGCCAAGCTCGGCGGCGAGATGAACAACAACCCCTCGCCGGGCAACAAGGCGGGCGGGCTCACCACCATCCTCGAGAAGTCCCTGGGCGCCGTGGCCAAGGGCGGCACCATGGGCATGATGGGCGTGTACGAGTACGCCGAGCTCGTCACCGCCAAGGGCTTCGTCTTCATGGACACCCCGGGCTACGACCCGGTGTCCGCCACCGGCCAGGTGGCCGGCGGCGCCAACATGATCTGCTTCACCACCGGCCGCGGCTCGGCCTACGGCTGCAAGCCCGCGCCCTCGCTCAAGCTGGCCACCAACTCCGCGCTGTTCGCCCGGCAGGAGGAGGACATGGACATCAACTGCGGCGTCATCGTGGACGGCAAGGCGAGCATCCAGGAGGTGGGGCAGCAGTTCTTCGAGATGATCCTGCGCACCGCCTCGGGCGAGAAGAGCAAGAGCGAGCAGTGGGGCTACGGCGAGGACGAGTTCGCGCCGTGGATCCTGGGCCCCACCATGTAGTCTCGGCGCCGCGGCGCGAGGAGGACGGATGGCCGAGCAGGCACCCGGCGTCGAGCAGCTCATGGAGATGTTCCAGAAGATGTGGAACCCCATGGCCTTTCCGCTGCCCTCCATGTTCCAGCCCACCCTCGATCCGGCCGAGATCGAGAAGCGCATCGCCGACCTCGAGGTGGTGCGCAACTGGCTCGAGATGAACCTCAACCTGCTCCAGGTGAGCATCAAGACCCTGGAGATGCAGAAGTCGGCCCTCGACACGCTGCACGAGACGGCCAGGGCCGCTTCCCGCGCCGGAAATGCGGATCAATGACCCGCCGCCGCCGGTCTTTCCGGCGCTGGACACTCCGGCCGTACGGCAGGTGGACCAGGTGCGGCCCGTGGGCCCCATCGTCGGCGAGGCGGGTCGCGCGGTGGTCGAACGCCGCGAGGAGGAAGCCCCGCGCCAGTACCGCCCCGCGCCCGGCCAGCCCGGCTTCTTGGAGACACGCGGCCTCGTGCGCCGCCAGCGAGACCGCCGCCGCCGCGACCTGCCCGTGATGATCGACACCCGATCCGGCGAAGACCGCCGCCAGCAGGCCCGTCGCGCGGCCGACGAGGCGCCCCCACGGATCGACACGAAGGCGTAGGCGCCCGCCTGCCCCCCGCCGTCTACAGCGGCGGCAGCGAAACCCCGATCTGTTCCAGGATGCCCCGCGGCGCACCGCCGGGCATGGGGTCGGGCAGGATGGCCACCAGCCGGTCGCCGGCCACGCGATAGCGGAAGAACTGCTCCGGAATCTTCACCGCGCGTCCGGTCGCCGGCACCGGGTCGTAGCCGGGCCACGCGAAGGTGCCCGTGTGGGTGCCTCCCTGGCGCCACTTCACGGCGATGAGCTCGCCGTGCCACTCGGGGGGGTCGTGCTCGTAGCGCCAGTCGGGGAATCCCGCGTACAGCGCACGCAGGAAGGGCAGGAACTGTGGCTTCGTCAGGCGCCTGCCGTTGGAGATCACTTCGAGATCGTCGGACATGGTGGCCGCGATGCGGTCCACGTCGTGGGCCTTCAGCCCCGCGATGTATTCGAGGAATACAGCCGGGATGGGCGCGGTCACGGCTCTGCCGCGCCGCCGCCCGGCGGCGTGTCGCCCTGGGCGAGCCGGGTCATCGCCTTGCGCAGGAAGTCGAGTTGCCCCTCGACGTTGCCGCAGGGCTTGCACATCGCGAGATGAAAACGGAGCCGCAGACGCTCGCCCGAGGACAGCGCGCGGTCCTGGCTCTCGCTGAGCAGCCGGGACGCTTCTTCGCAGTTCAGCATGGTCTTCATGCGAGGCTCCGTGAACGCGGGGCGTCTGACACAGGGGCTGGCAACCGGGACACGTCTACCTCCAGCAGAAGGAATGGATCCCGTTCGTGTCGCGGGCCGCAGAAAGCTTACATCGAAAAAAAGTGCCGTCGTCCGTAAGGATCGGGCCCCGGGCCCGACTGACGATCATCCGCAGCAGCCGGACGCCGAAGCAGGCGGTGGCCCGCGGAGCAGGAACAGACGTCCAGCCAACCCCTCTACAGGAGCATCGCCATGAACACCGTTCGCATCCTCGCCGCCGCCCTCGCCCTCTCCGCCGTCACCGGATCCGCCTTCGCCGGCAACGTCCGCTACGCCGACCAGTCCGCCCAGCGCACCGTGGCCAACTCGCTGATCACGGAAGTGCGTACCGCGAAGCCCGCGGAATCCGCGCCCGCCGCCCGGATCCGCTATGCCGACCAGTCCGATGCGCGCACCGTCGCGAACTCCATCGTGGAGTACGACGGCAAGCCCTCCGCGGCGCGCTCCGAGATGCCGGTGCAATACTCGGACTACAGCCAGATGCGCAGCTTCGCCAACTGAGTCCCGCCACCGGTCGGGGCGCCGCGCCCCGACCACCGCAAACCCGTCCGAGCTGCGGCCGTTTCCGGAGAAACGGCTGCGGCTGCTTTCCGGGCGCCGCCGCGAACTAGACGGCGGACTGGAACCAGTTCGAATCCAGGCAACCTCGCAACTGCATCCGCGCCCGGTAGAGCAGCACGTTGCAGTTGGTCTCGCTGATCGACAGCTCGGAGCAGATCTGCCCGGTGTCGATCTCCATCCATTCGCGCATCATGAAGACCTTCCCCTGCCGTTCAGGGAGGCGGTCGATGCAATCCTGCAGCGTCCGGAAGAACTGGGACTGCTCCAGCGATTTCTCCGGCTGGCGCCAGGCCTGCGGCGGTTCGACCCAGTGGCCGTCGGCGTGGAACAGCGCGTCGAGCGCCTCGTCCATGGTCTGGTCCTCCATCGGCTCGATGGCGACTTCGCGCCCGCGCTTGCGCAGCAGGTCGATGATCTTGAACTTGAGCACGCCGGTGGCGTAGGTGCGCAGGCTGCTGCGCCCCTCGAACTGCCCGGGGTTCTCGAGGATCGCCAGCAGCGTCTCGGACACCACGTCCTCGGCGAGGCTCTCGTTGCGCAGCTGCAGCTGCGCGAACCGCAGCAGCGGCTGGTGCAGGGCGGCGAGTTCACTTTCCAGGGACATGTGGAGACTGCCTTTGCGTGCGGCCCTCGCGGGCATGGAGAGGTCCGGCGGGAGAGCGCTCGGTGGCCCGTGTAAGGAATGCGCGGCTCGTCCGACAGATGCTCATCTGCAGCGGCCGCGTAGTCACAGGCAGGCTGTGGAAACCCAACCGAAACCCGCATCGATCACACAGGAGCATCACCATGAACACCCGTCGAATCCTCGCTGCTGCCGTCCTCGCCGTCTCCGCCGCTGCCTCCACCGCCGCCTTCGCCGACTCGCCGCGCTCGCCCCTGTTCGTGGCGGGCAAGAGCTGGAACGGCGGTTTCGCGGGGCCCGTGGACACCACGGGCGGTGGCAAGGCCGTCACGTCCCGCCGCTTCGACACCCCCGCCCGCGACACCTATGCCGGCGCCGGCGGTCCCCGCGCCACCCGGGCGATCCGCATCGCTCCGTCGGCCACCGGAGCGTCCGCCGCGGTTGCCGGCCAGCACTTCGCCGACTTCAGCGCCTCGCGCAGCTACGCGAACTGAGCGGTTTCCGCCCTCCCGGGCATCCGCCGGCCATCGCGCGCGCCGGCCGTCCTCGAGACGGTCGGTGCGTGCCCGTTGTCGCCGGGTCTTGCGGCCCCTTGTACGGGGCTGACGGCTCGGCGGATGCATGCCGTGATCCGAAAGGACCAGAGTCGTGTGGCGAAACGCACGCGCGCCGCGGTCGTGCTGTCAACCCTGCCTTGCGTCTGGACGAATGGACACAACTGCCGTCCTGCGCGACATGGCTGCCATCGCCGCCTGCAACCACCATCGCTGACGCGACCGGGTCGGGGTGGCCCGGGAGAATCGGGAGAGGCGCATGCGGTCGGACGTCATGGAGGGGGCAGGGGGGCATCTCTGGGAAACGCTTCCTGCAGCGCGCGTGATCGGTCGTCCGGCGCCGGTGCCGGCCCGGCGCGGGGCGAACGACGATGCGCTCGCGGGATGGCTCGCGGCCACCGCGCAGGGTGACCCGGCCGCCTTCCGCGCGCTGTATGCCGCGGCGTCCCCGCGCCTCATGGCGATGGTGCTGCGGCTCGTGCCGAATCGTGCCGTGGCCGAGGAACTGCTCCAGGAGGCTTTCCTGGCCATCTGGGCCAATGCCTCGGCCTACTCGCGCAACCAGTCGCAGCCGATGACCTGGATGACTTCGATCGCGCGCAATCGCTGCTTCGATGCCCTGCGACGTCCCGTGCTCGAGTGCGCCCTCAGCACCGGCCCGGAGGAGGGCGATCCCTTCGACCGGTTCCAGGGCCCGGCGCGCGATCCGCTGGACCTCGGCATCGCGCGAGAGTGTCGGACCGAGGTGGAACGCGCCCTATCGCGCCTTCCGGCACACTCCCGCCAGGCCCTGGCGCTGGCCTACGGCCACGGCATGAGCCACAGGGAGCTGGCGCAGCATCTCGGCGTGCCGGTCGGAACGGCGAAGAGCTGGGTGCGCAGGGGCCTGGAAGCGCTGCGCCACATCTGCCCGCGGGGCTGAGCGGCGCCCGCCTGCGTCAGCGACGTCGAAGTTCCCCGGGGCCCACGCCGAAGTGGCGCTTGAAGGCCTTGCGGAAGGCGGCCTCCGCCCGGTAGCCCACCCGCTCGCCGGCGGTCGCGACGGACACGTGCTCCTGGCGGAGCAGGCGCCACGCCAGCTGCATGCGCCACTCCCCGAGCACCTCCATGGGGCCACGGCCCACGAGCTCCGCGAAGCGGCTGGCGAACGCGGAGCGGGACATGAAGGCCTGTTCGGCCAGGGAGTCCACGCTCCAGTCCCGCGCCGGTTCGCGGATCGCGGCCGCGAATGCCCGCCCGAGCCGTGCGTCGAGCAGGGCGGCCACGAGACCCGAGGGCTTCTCGAGCCGGGCGATGG
Organism: uncultured Rhodocyclaceae bacterium; assembly: GCA_964641005.1. Classification (GTDB taxonomy): domain Bacteria; phylum Pseudomonadota; class Gammaproteobacteria; order Burkholderiales. Next base: position 3,047 of record CAZXJW010000036.1, on the reverse strand, counting down.
CGATCTCGAGCACCTTGAGCAGCAGCGCGTCGGCAATGCGCTCCACCACGGCGTGGGCGGCCGGACCGTCCGCATGGGCCTCCTCGAGCAGGGCTTCCACGAGTCGTTTCACCTGCGCACCGCCGGTGCTGCGCGCGCCCACCACCAGCCACTCCGGCAGGGTGGCGATCACCAGGTCCTGGACAGGCGGGCCGATGTCGATGTACCCGCACACCAGGGCCATGCCCTCTGCCGCCGGGTCGATGCGCGTGACCCGGTCGGCCCGGCGCTCGCCGAAGACCGGCTGGCGCGTCGAGGACGGCGACAGGGCGTGGCGCGAGTCGAGCGGGAGGATCACCACGTCGCCGGTCTCCAGGCGCTGCGGCTCGGGGGACGACTCGACGTGCATCCAGCAGTGACCCGACCCCACGAGGTGGAAGTTGATCCGCCCGGTGCCCGATGTATCGATGGAGAAGTCGTTGCACACCTGGCCGCGGAAGAACACCTGGCAGCGGAAACTTGCCGCGCGCAGGAGTTCACCGAGCACTGCGGCGCACTCGGTCCGGCGGGCCGCGTCGCTCTCGGGCGAGGGAGGGTGCAGGGC
>CAZXJW010000036.1:0-2454 GCA_964641005.1 uncultured Rhodocyclaceae bacterium | reverse complement strand
CGTTGTCGGGCGGCATGAGGGAAGGTCTCCAGGTCCGATGGAGCTCGTTGCGAGGCGAGCTTGCGAAAGGGCGATCGCCCTTGTCCAAGTCGCCATGTACGGGCCCGGTCGCCGATCGGATTCCGGCCGTGCGCCTGGCCTGTCCTTCAGCGCGCGAGGCTCCTGAAGCGATCCGTGGCCGCCACCAGCCGCGCGCGGATGCCCGGCTCCCACGCCGAGTGCCCCGCGTCCGCCACCACCTGCAGCTCTGCCTCGGGCCACGCCGCCGCCAGGTCGAAGGCTGACACAGCCGGGCACACCATGTCGTAGCGGCCCTGCACGATCACGCAGGGCAGGTGGCGGATGCGGCCCACGTTGGACAGCAGGCTGTCGTCGGGCAGGAAGATGCGGTTGGCGAAGTAGTGCGCCTCGATGCGCGCCAGGCCCAGCGCCACCGTGTCGCTGCCGAAGTGCTTCAGGGAGTCCTCGCTGGGCAGCAGGGTGGAGCAGGCGCCCTCGTAGAGGCTCCAGGCGCGCGCCGCCGGCAGGTGCACGGCCGGATCGGGATGCTCCAGCCGCCGCCGGTACGCCGACAGCAGGTCGTCGCGCTCGTACTCCGGCAGGTAGCCCGCGAAGCGCGCCCAGGTGTCCGGGAACACGTTGCGCATGCCGTACAGGAACCAGTCGATCTCCGAGGGCCGGCACAGGAAGATGCCGCGCAGCACGAAGCCCAGGCAGGCCTCGGGATGCGCCTCGCCGTAGGCCAGCGCCAGTGTCGAGCCCCACGAGCCCCCGAACACCAGCCAGCGCTCCACGCCCAGGTGGGCGCGCAGCTTCTCGATGTCGGCGATGAGCAGCGGCGTGGTGTTGTCGCGCAGCTCGCCCAGCGGACGCGAGCGGCCGGCGCCGCGCTGGTCGAAGATCACGATGCGGAAGGCGGCGGGGTCGAAGAAGCGCCGGTGCGAGGGGCTCGCCCCCGCGCCCGGCCCGCCGTGCAGGAACAGCACCGGCAGGCCGTCCGGATTGCCGCTCGACTCCCAGTAGATGCGGTGGCGCTCGTCCACGTCGAGCCAGCCGTGCTCGTGGGGCTCGATCTCGGGGTAGAGCTCGCCGTGCGGAGGCGCGTCCATGGATGCGGATGCTACATCCTGCGCACCGCGAAGCCGCGCGCGCGCAGCAGTTCCACCAGGCCCGTGGCGCCGGTCATGTGGCCCGCGCCCACGCCCACCAGCACCACCTCGTTGCCCCCGAGCATCTGCGCCACCTTGTCGGCCATGGCGCGGTTGCGCTGGTCGAACAGCCGGTCCTGCAGCGCGCGGCGCGCAGCGGCGGGCATCTTCTGCAGGTCGCGCATGGCGGTCTGGTCCAGGCGGTCGGCATCGCCCGCCTTCCACGCCTCGATCATGGCCTGCATGTCGCGGCCCAGCGTGCCGGCCTTCGCGCCTCGCACGGCGCTCTCCAGCATGGCGGCCTGGGCCTCGCGCGGCATGGCGTCCATCAGGCCCAGTTGCATGGCCATGGACTCCAGTTCCACCAGCCGCTTGCCGTCCTGGCGGGCGCGGCTGGCCAGGTGCATGTCGATGCCCAGCGAGGCGTCCAGGCCCATCCTGCCGGCCTCGAGCATGGTGATGGTCATGGCGAGCATGAAGGGCTTCATCATGTTCGCCATCTCCAGGGGCAGGCCGTAGCCTGCCAGCACCTCGGCGGCCTCGCGGAACAGCGGCGCAGGGACGTTGCGCTCCAGGCTGTCCGGGGGCGTGTACATCATCGACTGCCCGGCGAGCATCAGCGCGGACGGATCGGCGGGATCGGCTTCCAGGGCGATCACGCCGGCGCGGCGGTAGGCGTTCTCGATGCTGGCCGGTAGCGGATACAGGCCCGCGGTGCCCACGTGGATGGTCCCCAGCAGGAACACGGTGGTGGAGGGCGAGCGCACCTCCCAGAGCAGCGCGCGACCGCCGCCGTCCTGGGCGGTGGCCGGCGTCACCGCGCCGGTGGTGGTGGCGAGGAAGGCGAGCAGGGCGGCGAGGTGGCGGCGGATCATGGTCTGGACGGGCGCGAGGGGCCGTTGCGGCCGGGTGGAAGAGGCCGAGCAGATGTCGTGCCGGCACGGGTCCGCTTCAACCCCCCGCGTATAATCCGCAACTACATTTCACATCGCGGATTCCCGCGGCGCCCATGGACGAATCCCTCAAGAACGCGGCACTCGACTACCACCGGCTGCCCACGCCGGGGAAGATCTCCATCCTCCCCACCAAGACGCTGATGTCCCAGCGCGACCTCGCGCTGGCCTACTCGCCGGGCGTGGCGGCCGCCTGCGACGCCATCGTGGCCGATCCCGCCACGGCGCGCAGCTACACCTCGCGCGGCAACCTCATCGGCGTGGTCACCAACGGCACCGCCGTGCTGGGCCTGGGCCCCATCGGCCCGCTGGCGGCCAAGCCGGTGATGGAAGGCAAGGCGGTGCTGTTCAAG
>CAZXJW010000035.1:15306-17252 GCA_964641005.1 uncultured Rhodocyclaceae bacterium | reverse complement strand
TCGGGCGGGCACTCCTGGTGCGGTGTCGCGCTCCGCGAGGGCGCCCTCGCGCTCTCGCCGGATGCGGTGAAACTGCCCCTGTTCGCAGCGGAATACCGTTCGGACATGGAGAGCTTCACCCGGAGGTTCTTTCGCAGCCTCTTCGCCTGCCTGCCGGAGAACGTCCTGCTCGCCCTGGACGACACCCAGAACGTGCCTTCGGATTCGGAGTTCCATCGCATCGTCGGAGTGGCCGCGCAGGAGGCGCCGATCGGGGCATGGATCGTGTCACTCAGCCGCCACTCTCCGGGACCCGCCTTCGCCGCGCTGCTCGCGAACCAGCATGCCGTTTCGATCGAGCCCCGGGAGCTGCTGCTCACGGAGGAGGAAACCCGCGAACTCGCACGGCGCAAGCACGGACTGGACGCAGAAGCGGCCGGCAGACTGCACGCCCGCGCACAGGGCTGGGCCGCCGGCGTGACCCTTCTGGCTGGCCAGTTCGCCAGAGGAGATCGCTCGGCGGCTTCGATCCTCTCGGCCCGGACCATCGCGGATTACTTCGCGGCGGAGATCATGGGCCCGCTCACGGAGAGGGAGAGCATGACGCTGCGGCGCACCGCCCTGCTTCCCTACGTCACGGGCAAGAGCGCGGAACTGCTCGGCGGGCACGCGGATGCGCTGGATGTCATCGAGCACCTGCACGACAAGGGACTGTTCGCGGACCGCCAGCAAGGGACGGAAACGGCTTTCCGCTACCACGATCTCTTCCGGGACTTCCTGGTCGGCTCGCTGCAGGCCCTCTCGAGCGCGGAAGAGTGGCGCGACGAACTGCGGCGCGCGGGCCAGGTTGCCCGCGAGCTGCAGGACACGGGAACGGCCATTGCGCTGCTGATCGACGGGGAAGACCTCGGCGCTGCAGCGGACGTCATCGAGGAGCAGGCCCGCTGCCTGCTGGAGACGGGCCGCTTCCAGACGCTGCGCGAGTGGATCGAGCGGCCCGGCGAGTCCTGGCTCGTGCAGCGGCCCGGGATCCGCCTCTGGTACGGCATGGCCTTGATGGCGACGGACGTGCCGAAGTCCCGGGCACAGCTGGTGGCGGCCTTCCAGGCCTTCGAGGCGCTGCACGACGACGCAGGCCAGCTGTCGGCCGCGGCGCAGGTCATCACCACGCATTACTACGAGTACGCGGACCTCAGGCCCATCTCCGAGTGGGCCACTCGCGTAGAGGCGCTGCTCGCCAAAGGTGCCCGTCCGAGGGATGCCACCGAAGCGGCGGAACTCTGCGCTGCCCGCCTGTTCGCGATCACGTGGCTGGGCGGTGCCGATGTGGCCCCGATCACCAGGGAGGCCGAAGCACTCCTGTCGGATGCTGCGCTGAACGTCAACCAGCGCGTGAGCCTGGGCTACTCGCTGTTCGACTTCTACACCGTCCAGAGCCGGATGGCGGACTCGCGGCGCATCATCGACGCGCTGTTGCCGGTCCTGAACGACCTGCGGGTGGCTCCTCTCAACCGTGCCTATGCCCACCTGCAGCTCGGGTATCACCATCTGCGCCGGGGCGAGCACGACGCGGCGGAACGGGCGTGGCAGGTGACCGACGCCATATCCGCCGAGTACGGACTCCAGCACGTTCAATTCCCCGTTCGGGTGTTCCGCTCTTTCTCGCACAGTTCCCGCGGCGATGCCCAGGCGGCCGAGTCGCAGCTGCAGGGCCTCGATACCTGGGTCAGCGACGCGCAACCCCTGACGGGCGCGCTGTATCACATCGCCATGACGATGGCGGCGCTGGCGCGCAGCGATGGCCCCGGCGCCGCCCTGCACGCACGACGCAGCCTGGACCATGCCACACGCCTGGGTGGCGGATTCGTGAACGTCGCCTGGCGCGCCCACGGATCGGCCGCCCTGGCGATGGCGGGAGAGCACCAGGAAGCCTCGCGCTGGATCGAGGAAGGGCTGCAGCTGGCGGA
>CAZXJW010000035.1:0-15296 GCA_964641005.1 uncultured Rhodocyclaceae bacterium | reverse complement strand
GCACGTGGCTGGAGTGCTACCGGACCAATTTCCTCATGTCGCGCGCCTGCTCCCTGCTGCTGCAGGACGATGTCGCGCAGGCGCACGCAGCCATCGCCGAGATGCTGAGCCTCGCCCGGGCCAACGACTGGTGGACCTATCTCCGGATCGTCCCTACGGTCAAGGATGTGGTCTTCCACGCCGCGCTGCGGGCGGGAATCGACCCGCCATTCGTGGCGTGGCTGGTGCGGGCGCTCGACATCCGGCCGGGCAGCGACCCACCGGACGACTGGCCCTATCGCGTGCGCGTCCACACCCTTGGGGAGTTTCGACTGGTGCGCGACGGCACGGCGGTGACCTTCGCCCGCAAGACCCAGAAGCGTCCGCTGCAGCTCCTCAAGCTGCTCGTGGCACACGGTGGCCGCGGTCTGGACACGGGCCGGATCGCCGAGATCCTCTGGCAGGACGCCGACGGCGACTCGGCGCAGGACTCGCTCACCATGGCGGTGCATCGCCTGCGCAAGCTGCTCGGCGAGGATGGCGCGGTGACCGTGCGCGACGGGAAGTGCGCGCTGGATCCGGAGAAGGTCTGGGTCGACGTCTGGACCCTGGAGCGACGACTGGACGCGATCGATGTCGGCCGCATCGCCCCCGCCGACGGCATCGCTGCGCTGCGGCGGCTCTATCCGGGCCATTTCCTGGAGTCCGATCCCGTGGAACCCTGGATGCTCCCGCTGCGTCACCGCCTGGCCGCGCGGGTTCACCGCGCCTTCGGCGAACTCGCGCTCGGCCTCGAGAACGCCGGGCGCTGGCAGGACGCCCTGTCCGCCTGCGAGGTGGCGCTGACGCTGGACCCCGCATCGGAGACCCTGTTCCGCATCATGATCCGGTGCCACCTCGCCCGGGGAGACCGATCGCAGGCGGTCATGACCTACCGGCGCTGCCGAGAGGTCCTCACCTCACTTGCCGGTACCCAGCCCTCCGCACAGACCTCCGGCCTGATGGAGGGCCTGCAACTCGCGCCAGAGGACATCCGTTAGCAATCGGTGGTTCCCACGTGGTTAGCCTCCCGACTCGTGGAATGGTCCACGACCCGGAGGAAGACGAACCATGCGCAAGCCATTCGCCATCGTTGCGGCGGCCCTGTTCACAATGGCTGCACAGTGCACCGCCCATGCAGCGGACAAGATTCCGCCGCCCCCTTACGTCCAGGCCGACAGCCATGGCGTGGTCATCAACGTCACGTGGGATGCGGTGGCCGTCCGAAAGGCGCTGCCACCGGGCGTCCGGCCAGCCAGCGACATGGCCGGCGGGATCGTCGTCTATTCGGTAGGCCGCGGCTACGGTCTCGGGCCCTATACCGCCGCCTACTTCTACGTGAACGTGGAGGGCCATGACACTCCGGAAGGCGCCAGGGCCAACTGGATGCTGCAGGGGGTCTACGGCCCCGCGAGGCACGCAGCGGCGGCGCTCCGGAACATGGGCTATCCGGTTCGCCAGGGCGAGGCCCGGATCGAGGAAAGCGAAGGCACGACGCGCTACATCGCCACGATCGGCGGGCAGTCCATCCTGTCCGCGACCATCCGCCGTGGTGCCTGCGAACCGGCAGCGCAACTGGAGCACTACCCGACCTTCGACCCGCGCAGGAAGAAGCTGGTGGTAATGGCCATCCCGGAAGTTGGCGACTGGTGCGAGGCCGAGGTGATTTCCCTCGACGTGGATCCCCCGAAGGGCGATGCCTTTGCGGCGTTCAAGGTTACGGCGGTGACCGGAGCGGGGGAATTCCGCGACTGGTCGTTCGCGTTCACGACGCCGCGCGTGGTGTCACGGCCCTGAACGCGTCACGGCGACGGTCGCGCGTCCGCCTCACCGCAGCGCCAGGAACACCACCACTGCCAGCGCCGCCGCCACCAGCCACACCCACCAGGGCACGCCTGCCGCCATCTCTGCCGGCGTCGCCTCGGCCCGCGCCGGCGGCGCCACCACCTCCGCAAAGCGCGCAAAGAAGTCATCCGCCATCTTCCGCGCCACGCCATCCACCAGCCGCGACCCCACCTGCGCGAGCTTGCCGCCCACCGTGGCGTGGGCTTCCCAGCTCATGCGCGTGCCGCCTTCGTGCTCGGCGAGCGCCACCTTCGCCGAGCCCTTGCCGAAGCCGGCTGCACCGCCAGACCCTTCGAAGGCGATGGTGTAGGACTCGGGCGGCACCACGTCGGAGAGCCGGATCTTGCCGGTGAACTTCGCCTTCACCGGCCCGATGGCCGCGGTCATGGCCATGCGGAACTCGTCCTCGCCGGTCTTCTCCACGGTCTCGCAGCCCGGGATGCACTGCTGCAGCACGGCGGGGTCGTTGAGCGCGTCCCAGACCCGCTGCCGCGGCAGCGGGAGCTGGCGCTCGCCGGTCATGTCCATGGGGTCTTGCTCCTCGGGGATCGGGTGTTCTGGAAGCCGTGCGACTCGAAGGCGCGGGCCAGCGCCGCCAGGCTGTCGAGGCTGTGCACAGGCAGGAATTCGTCCACGTGCGGCAGGATGGCACGCACGCCCGCGGCACGGGGCTCGAAGCCCTCGAAGCGCAGCAGCGGGTTGAGCCACACCAGCCGCCGGCAGGAACGCTGCAGGCGTTCCACGTGGGCCGCGAGATCGACGCCGGGCTCACGCTCCAGGCCGTCGGTGATCAGCAGCACCATGGCGCCGTTGCCCAGCACGCGCCGAGACCAGAGCCGGTTGAAGGCCTCGAGCGCCGCGGCGATGCGCGTGCCCCCCGACCAGTCGGGCGCACTGCGGCCCACGCGCTCCAGCGCGGTGTCCACGTCGCGGCGGCGCAGGTCGCGCGAGATGTCGGTGAGGCGCGTGCCGAACACGAAGGCGTGCACACGTTGATGATCGTTCACCAGCGCGTGGGCGAACTGCAGCAGCACGCGGGTGTAGCGGCTCATGGAGCCGGAGATGTCGCACAGCAGGACCAGCGGCGGGCGCCGGCGGCGCGGCGCGCGCTTCACCCATCGCACCACTTCGCCGCCGTTGCGGGCCGCGGCGCGCAGTGTGCGGCGCAGGTCGGGACTGCGCCCGCGCGCGGCCGGTGCGGTGCGCCGCACCGGCGCCTCGGGCAGCACCAGCTCGAACCTGGCCAGCGCCTCGCGCACCTGGGCGAGCTCCTCCAGCGACATGGCGGCAAAATCGCGGCTGCCCAGGCGCTCGATCACCGAGGCGTGGAAACGGCGCTCGCGGGTGGTGCGCACCAGCGGCAGCGCCTCGGTTGGCTCCTCGCCGAGCCGGGCGTGGGCCTCGGCCACGCGCCCGGCGGCCTCCGCCGTGGCGGGAATGCCAGTGGGGGCTGGCGCATCGGCATGCGCGGCCGCGTCCCACGTCAGGCGGAAGGCCTGATCGAAAACCTCCATCTGGTCGCGGCGCGAGAGCAGCGTGGCGGCGAGTGCGCAGTGGACGTCGTCGCGGCGCGCCAGGCCCGTGAGTGACAGCGCCTCCGCTGCCGCCGCCACCCGGCTGGTGCCCACGGGCACGCCCGCCTCGCGCAGCAGCCGCGCGAACGCCGTGCAGCGCGCGAGCAGCGCCTCGCCGGGCTCAGGCATTGGACATGACGGCGAGGCCCGAGAGCACATCGCGCGCCCCGCCGCCGCGCAGGCGGGCGAGGTCGTCCTGGTACTTGAGCAGCACGCCCAGGGTGTCCTCCACGACGGCGGGTTCGAGTTCTGCGCGCCCCAGCAGCACCAGCGCGCGCGCCCAGTCCAGCGTCTCGGCCACGCCGGGCGGCTTGAACAGCTCGCCGGCGCGCAGCGCCTGCACGAAGGCCACAAGCTGGCCGGCCAGCCGCTCGCCGGCCTCGGGCACGCGCGCGCGCACGATGGCCAGCTCGCGCGCCGCGTCCGGATAGTCCACCCAGTGGTAGAGGCAGCGGCGCTTCACCGCGTCGTGGATCTCGCGGGTGCGGTTGGAGGTGATCACCACGATGGGCGGCTGGGCGGCGCGCACCGTGCCCAGTTCAGGGATGGTGACCTGATAGTCGGCCAGCACTTCCAGCAGGTAGGCCTCGAAGGGCTCGTCGGCGCGGTCAAGCTCGTCCACCAGCAACACGGGCGCGCCGCCGGGGCCGGCCTCGAGGGCGCGCAGCACCGGGCGGCGGATCAGGAAGCGTTCGCTGAACAGGCCGGCGCCGGCGGCTTCCAGGTCGGCGGCGCCGCGCGCCTCGGCCAGGCGGATCTCCAGCATCTGGCGGGCGTAGTTCCACTCGTACACCGCCGAGGCCACGTCGAGGCCTTCGTAGCACTGCAGCCGCACCAGCTCGCGGCCCAGGGCGCGCGCCAGCACCTGCGCCACCTCGGTCTTGCCCACGCCGGACTCGCCTTCCAGGAACAGCGGCCGGCCCATGTGCAATGACAGGTGCACGGCGGTGGCAAGGCTGCGGGCGGCGAGGTAGCCGTGGGCCTCCAGCAGCGCGAGGGTGGCGTCGATGGACGCCGGCAGGGGCACGGCCGGATCAGTCACCGAGGGCGGCGCGCACGGCCCGTGCGGCCATCACGCCCAACAGGTGGGCGCGGTAGCCGGCGCTGGCGTGCATGTCGCCGGAAAGATCGTCGGCGGGGATGGCGATGCCGGCCAGCGACTCGGGCGCGAAGCGCTTCGCCAGCGCCTGCTCCATGGCCGGCACGCGGAACACAGCAGGGCCGGCGCCGGTCACCGCCACGCGCACGCCGGAGGCGGTGTCGGCCACGAACACGCCGACGATGGCATAGCGCGACGCCGGGTTGGGGAACTTGGCGTAGCCGGCGCGCTTCGGGGCCGGGAAGGACACGGCCACGAGCACTTCGCCGGGCTCGAGCGCGGTCTCGTACATGCCGGTGAAGAAATCCTCGGCGGCGATGCGCCGCTTGTGGGTGATGACCGTGGCGCCCAGGGCAAGCAGCGCCGCCGGGTAGTCGGCGGCCGGGTCGTTGTTGGCCACCGAGCCGCCCAGGGTTCCGGCGTTGCGCACCATGGGGTCGCCGATGCCCTCGGCCAGCGCGGCGAGCGCGGGGATGCGCGCCTTCACCTCGGCCGAGGCGGCGACCTCGGCGTGGGTGGTGGTGGCGCCGATCACCACGGCGTCGCCATCCGGGCACACGCCGCGCAGCTCGGCGATGCCGCGCAGGTCCACCAGGTCGGAGGGCGCGGCCAGGCGCAGCTTCATGGCGGCGATGAGCGTCTGGCCGCCGGCGAGCAGCTTGCCGTCGGAGGCGGCGGCGACCTTCGCGGCGGCGTCGGCGACGCTGGTGGCGCGGTGGTACTGGAACTCGTACATGGCGCTCTCCTGGCGGTCAGGCCTTGGCGGCCAGGGCGCGCGCCCCGGCCTCCACGGCGCTGACGATGTTCTGGTAGCCGGTGCAGCGGCAGAGGTTGCCTTCGAGTGCCTCGCGGATGTGCTCGCGCGAGGGCGCGGGATCGCGCGCCACCAGGTCGAGTGCGCTCATGATCATCCCGGGGGTGCAGTAGCCGCACTGCAGGCCGTGGTGGTCTCTGAACGCCGCCTGCATGGGATGCAGCCCGCCCTCGGGCGTGATGCCCTCGATGGTGGTCACCTCGCCGCCCGCGGCCTGCAGCGCCAGCAGGTTGCAGGCCTTCACCGCCCGGCCGTCCAGGTGGACCGTACAGGCGCCGCACTGGGCCGTGTCGCAGCCGATGTGGGTGCCGGTGAGGCGCAGGTGGTCGCGCAGGAAATCCGCCAGCAGGGTGCGCGGCTCGATGTCGGCCTCGACCGCACGGCCGTTGACCTTGAGGGATAGCTTCATGGGAGGGACCCGGGCACGTTTCGCGAAGCCATGATGCTAGTCGATCCGCCCCCCCGTCCGCCAATCCCCTTCCCCCGAAACCACCTTGCCGAAACCACCTTGCGAAGGGGTTTTCGCCGGAAAACACCTTGCGACGGGGATTTCGGCGCGACGGGGATTTCCGAAAACCCCTTCGCAAGGTGTTTCGGTTCGCGGCATAGAATCGGGCACCGCTATTCGAGGAGATCCAGTATGGCGAAGTACGGCATCGGCCAGGCGATCCTGCGCCGCGAGGACCAGCGGCTGCTCACCGGCACCGGCCAGTACGTGGACGACATGAGCCTGCCCGGCGAGGTGTTCGTGGCCTTCGTGCGCTCGCCGCACGCACGCGCACGGATCGCGGCCGTGGATGCCGCGGCGGCCCGGGAGATGCCGGGCGTGGTGGCGGTGTTCACCGGCGCCGACCTGCTGGCCGACGACGTGGGCCCCATCCCCACCGCCGCCGGCCTGAAGAATGCCGCCGGCAAGCCCACCAGCGCCCCGCCCAACCGCGGCCTCGCGGCCGACGAGTCGCGCTACGTGGGCCAGCCCGTGGCCGCCGTGGTGGCCGCCACCCGCCGCCAGGCCGAGGATGCCGCCGAGCAGGTCATGGTGGACTACGAGGAGCTGCCCGCCGTGGTCACCCTGGAGCAGGCCACCGCCTCCGGCGCGCCGCAGCTCTGGCCGGATGCCCCCGGCAACGTGGCCGCCCAGGCGAAGTGGGGCGACGCCGAGGCCACCGCCGCCGCCTTCGCCAGGGCCGCCAACGTGGTGCGGGTGGCTTTCCACAACCAGCGCCTGGTGCCCGTGAGCATGGAGCCGCGCGGCAGCATCGGCGATTTCGACGCCGCCAGCGGCCGCGTCACGCTCTGGACCAGCTGCCAGAACCCCGCCGGCCTGCGCGACGTGCTCGCCGGCTCGGTGCTCAAGCTGCCCCCCGAGAAGGTGCGGGTGCGCGTGGGCGACGTGGGCGGTGGCTTCGGCATGAAGACCCAGCTCTACCCCGAGGACATCGTGGTGGCCTGGGCGGCCCGCAAGCTCGGCCGCCCGGTGCACTGGCGCGCGTCGCGCTCCGAGGAGTTCCTCGCCGGCTGCCGCGGCCGAGACCAGACCGACCGCGCCGCCCTGGCCCTGGACGCCGAGGGCCGCATCCTCGGCCTCGAGGTGGAGATCACCGGCAACGTGGGCGCCCACGCCACCGGCCCCGGGTCCGTGATCGTCGTGGCCGTGGGCCCGAAGGTGATCACCGGCGTCTATCACGTGCCGGCGCTGTCGCTGAAGGGCACGGCCGTCATCACCAACACCAACGTGGTGGGCGCCTACCGCGGCGCCGGTCGCCCTGAGGCCATCTACCTCATCGAGCGGCTCATGGACGAGGCCGCCGCGAAGATGGGCATGGACCCCGCCGAACTGCGCCGCCGCAACCTGATCCAGCCGGAACAGATGCCCTACAAGACACCCATGGGCGAGAAGTTCGACAGCGGCAACTTCCCGCACATGCTCGCGCGCATCCTGGAGCTCTCCGACTGGAAGGGCTACGCCGCCCGCAAGTCCGCCGCCGCCGCGAAGGGCCGGCTGCGCGGCCGCGCCATCTCCACCTTCCTGGAGTGGACCGGCGTGGTGCACGAGGAGACCGTGCGCCTCACCGTCGAGCCCGACGGCCGCATCCTCGTGTACACGGCCATGCAGGCCATGGGCCAGGGCATCGAGACCAGCTACATCCAGATCCTGTCCGAGACCCTGGACGTGGACCCCGATCGCATCCACGTCGTCCAGGGCGACAGCGACGTGGCCAAGGGCATCGGCAGCATGGGCAGCCGCTCGCTCTACATCGGCGGCTCGGCCATGCTCACGGCCTCGAAGCAGGCCATCGAGGAGGCGCGCAAGCTCGCCTCCGATGCGCTGGAAGCCTCTGCCGACGACCTGGAGTACCGCGACGGGCGCTTCACGGTGGCCGGCACGGACGTGGCCATCGACCTGTTCGAGCTGGCGAAGCGCCAGCCGGGTGGTCGCATCGCCATCGAGACGCTGCAGAAGGTGGACGGCCCCTCCTGGCCCAACAGCTGCCACGTGTGCGAGGTGGAGGTGGACCCGGACACGGGCGTGGTGCGCATCGACCGCTACACCACGCTCGACGACGTGGGCCGCGTGATCAACCCCATGATCGTGGCGGGACAGGTGCACGGCGGCATCGCCCAGGCCGTTGGCCAGGCGATGCTGGAGGACACTCGCTACGACCCGGAAACCGGCCAGCTGCTCACCGGCTCGCTCATGGACTACGCCGTGCCGCGCGCCGACGACCTGCCCGACTTCGCCACCCACACCGACGAATCCACGCCCTGCCGCATCAATCCGCTCGGCGCCAAGGGCGTGGGCGAGCTGGGCACCGTGGGCGGCACCCCCACGCTGGTGAACGCCATCATCGACGCGCTGCGCCCGCTGGGCGTGGAACACATCGAGATGCCCGCCACGCCGGAGCGGGTGTGGCAGGCGATCCGCGGCGCGAAGCGGGCGGCGTGAACGTCGCCGCCCCTCGCGCATCGAATCGCGGCCCCCTCAACACCGGAGCATTGCCGTGAACGACATCGCAGAAGGTCTCGTGAGGAAGAAATGCGCGCCCTGCGAAGGCGGTGTGGCCCCGCTGGAACCGGCCAACGTCCAGGCCCTGCTCAAGGGCCTGCCGGGCTGGAGCCTCGAGAACGGCCGCATCACGAAGACGTGGAACTTCCGCAACTACTTCGAGAGCACCGCCTTCGTGAACGCCACCGCGTGGATTTCGCACCGCGAAGACCACCATCCGGACATCGAGCTCTACTACAACAAGGTGAAGGTCAGTTACTGGACCCACGCCATCGGCGGGCTGTCGGAGAACGACTTCATCTGCGCCGCGAAAATCGACGCACTGCAGGAGCTCTGAAACCAGCGGTGAAACCAGCGGGGTCAGGTCTTGCCCGGACCAACGGGGTCGAACCGCCCGCGCTCGAGGAGCCGGTCTTCCCGGAATCGGATTGCCGGCCGGCGAGCGTGACCCATTCACTGCTTGCGAACATCGAAAACCTATCGTATTTTCAGTTTCGAGGAATGTCTTCGTCATGAAGACAGCTTCGCGGCATCGGTAAGGGGAGACCAAAGGATGTTCACAATCAGGGCTTTGCGCGTCACGACGTTCCTGCTGGCGGCGCTCCTGTTCCCGGGGGCCGCGTCGGCCGCCCTCGGACCCGGGGACGCCGTGCGGGTCCGCTACTTCTATCCCGACCTCGGCACGCTTTACCAGGGAAACGACGCCACCCTGACGGGCTCCGCCAACACTCTGTCCGGGTTCGCGGGGATCCTGAACATCTCGGTCGAGCCGACCCTCATCACCCTGTCGCTGATCACGACGGCCGGCGTGAATCCGGTCTCGTTCGACGGCGTACGCCTTACGGACGTGAACGGCACGCTGTCCTTCTCCAGCTTCGTGCTCGACACCACGGCGACGACCTATGCGGGCTTCACCGCGAGCCGGATCACGCTGGATGGATCCAACGACCTTCTCCTGAACCTGCAAGGCCTTCCCGGGCAGCCAGGGCAGGCGATCGTCCTGGGTGCGGCTCCGATCCCGGAGCCGGGCACCTGGATGCTGCTGGCCGCCGGATTGGCCCTGCTGGTTGCCTGCACCCGGCGCAGGGCGCCCGCGCCAGTGACCTCGCGCGGGTAGCAGGCGGGCCGGCTCAGTCCTCGCTTCGCGGCGACATGAGCCCTTCGATGTCCCGATAGGCCTTCCGCCCGCCCGACCACGAGAACGTCCCCGCGTTGCGCAGTTCCAGCGCGGCGCGCTCCACCGCCCCCGCCGCCACGCCGTACAGCGCCGAGCCCACGCTGATGCGGCGCACGCCTGCCTCGGCCAGCTGCGACACGGTCCCCTCGTTGCCGATCCCTGCGAGCACGTTCACCGGCCGGCTCACGCTCTGCACCACCTTCCGCACGTCTGCGAGCTTCATGAGCGCCGGCGCGTAGAGCAGGTGCGCGCCGGCCGCCTCGAACAGCTGCAGCCGGGCGATCACCTCGTCGAGATCGCACGCCCGGGCGAACAATCCATCGGCGCGTGCGCACAGCACGAAGGGGTGCGGCAACGCGCTGGCGGCCTCCACCGCCGCGGCGATGCGCTCGGCAGCGAGGGCACGGTCGTACAGGGGCGCCGCGGGATCACCGCTGAGATCCTCGATGGAACCGCCCACGAGGCCGCGCTCCGCCGCGAGGCGGATCGTCTCGGCCACCACGCCGGGCTCGCGGCCGAAGCCATCCATCAGGTCGGCGCTCACGGGCAGGTGCGTGGCCGCGGCGATGGCAGCGGCATTGTCCAGCACCTCGTCGCGCCGTGCGGCGCCATCGCGACGGCCTCCGGACCAGGAGAAGCCGGCGCTGGTGGTGCCGATGGCCTCGAATCCCAGCGTGGAGAGCAGACGGGCGGACCCGGGGTCCCAGGCGTTGGGCATGACGAAGCAGCCAGCCGCGTGGAGGGCCTGGAAGCGGCGGGCCCTGGCGGACACGTCCTGCGACGTCATGGCCCGCGCGCCTGGCGCTCCGCCAGCTTCCCGAGCGCCTCGCCGGTCACGCGGAAGATGGTCCAGTCCTCCATGGGCTGAGCACCGAGCGACTTGTAGAAGTCCCACGCCGGCGTGTTCCAGTCCAGCGCGGTCCACTCGAAGCGACCGCAACCGCGCTCGACGGCGATGCGCGCCACATGGAGCAGAAGTGCGCGTCCGTAGCCCTTCCTGCGGTGCTCGGGACGCACGAAGATGTCCTCGAGCCACAGCCCCTTCACGCCGAGGAAGGTGGAGAAGTTGTGGAAGTACACCGCGAAGCCCACCGGCGTCTCGCCCTCGAAGGCCAGCACCACCTCGGCACCGGGCCGCGCGCCGAACAGCGCCTCGCGCAGCGACTCCTCGGTGGCCACCACCAGGTGCGCCAGGCGCTCGTACTCGGCCAGTTCGCACACGAAGCGGAACACCAGCGGGATGTCGTCGGCCGTGGCGGGGCGGATCGCGAGCAGACTCACGCAGGGCTCCTCAGTAAAGGTGGCATTCCACGAAATGCGGACGCTCGCGCGTGCCCACCTGCACGGGCTTCGGCGCCTCGGTGCGGCAGCGGTCCGTGGCGTGCGGGCAGCGCGGGTGGAAGCGGCAACCGGAAGGCGGATGCTCGGGGCTGGGCAGGTCGCCCTGCACCACCGCGTGGTCGCGCGGGCGGTCGGGTTCGGGCTCGGGGACGGCGGCGATCAGCGCGCGGGTGTAGGGGTGGCGCGGATCGGCGTAGATGTCCTCGGCCGGCCCCATCTCCACCACGCGCCCCAGGTACATCACCGCGAGCCGGTCGCTCACGTACTTCACCACCGCGAGGTTGTGGGAGATGAACAGGTAGGACAGCCCGCGCGAGCGCTTGAGCGCCATCATCAGGTTGAGGATCTGCGACTGGATCGACACGTCCAGCGCCGACACCGGCTCGTCGGCCACGATCAGCTCGGGCGAGAGCGCCAGCGCGCGCGCGATGCACACCCGCTGGCGCTGGCCGCCGGAGAACTCGTGCGGATAGCGCGCCGCCGCCTCGGCGGGCAGGCCGCAGGTCTCGAGCAGCTCCGCCACGGCGCGCTCGCGCTCGGCGCGGGTGCCGATGCCGTGGATCACCAGCGGCTCCTCGATGAGCGCGCCCACCCGCATGCGGGGGTCGAGCGAGGCGTACGGGTCCTGGAAGATCATCTGCAGGTGACGGCGCATGGGGCGCATGGCCGTCTCGGAGAGCAGCGTGAGGTCCTTGCCGCGGAAGCGCACGCTGCCGGCACTGGGCCGGATGAGCTGCAGGATCAGCCTTCCGAGCGTGCTCTTGCCGCACCCGGACTCGCCCACGATGCCGATGGTCTCGCCGGCCGCCTGCTCGAAACTCACGCCGTTCACGGCATGGATGGCCCCTCCCCCCTTCAGCGGGAAGGCCTTGGCCAGTTCGGTGACTTCGAGCAGCGTGCTCATGGCACCGGATTCCAGCACGCCGCGGCGTGGCCGCCATCACCCGACAGCACCGGCAGCGCGGTGCGACAGCGCTCCAGCGCGCGCGAACAGCGATCCGCGAACGCGCAACCGGCACCCCGCCGGCCCGGCGCGGGCACCATGCCTTCGATGGTGGCGAGCGCCTGCTCGCGGGGCGTGTCCATGCGAGGGATCGAATCCATCAGCCCGCGGGTGTAGGGATGACGCGGGTGGCGGAACAGCGCCCGCACCGGCGCAGTCTCCACGATGCGCCCGGCGTACATCACCGCCACGCGGTCGCAGAACTCGGCCACCACGCCCAGGTCGTGGGTGATCATCAGGATGCCCATGCCCAGCTCGTCGCGCAGGCTGCGCAGCAGGTCGAGGATCTGCGCCTGCAGCGTCACGTCCAGGGCGGTGGTGGGCTCGTCGGCGATGAGCAGCTCGGGGTGGCAGATCAGCGCCATGGCGATCATCACCCGCTGGCGCAGGCCGCCGGAGAGTTCGTGGGGATACTGCTGAAGGCGACGCTCGGGGGCGTTGATGCCCACGCGCGCCAGCATGGCCATCACCTGCTCGCGCGCCTGTGCCTCGCCGAGCGAACGGTGCAGCCGCAGCGCCTCGGTGAGCTGGAAGCCGATGGTGAACACCGGATTCAGGCTGGTCATGGGGTTCTGGAACACCACGCCGATGCGGTTGCCCCACAGCCCGCGCAGCTGCGACTTGGAGGCGCCCACGAGATCGATGCCGTCGAAGCGCACCGATCCCCCGGTGACATGTGCGGGCGGCGAGGGCAGCAGCCGGATGGCGGACATGGCCGTGACGGTCTTGCCGCAGCCCGACTCGCCCACCAGCCCCAGGGTCTCGCCCTTGGCCACGGCGAAGCTCACCCCGTCCACCACCGGAATGCGCGCCCGGGCAGGCCCGAAGCCCACCGACAGCGCGTCCACCGCGAGCAGCGTCACTCCAGCACGATCCTCGGGAAGTACAGCGACACCAGCCAGTTGGGCACGTCCACGATCTCGGAGATGCGCAGGTCGGCGCACACGCTGCACAGCATGTAGGCCTCCACTGGCGACATGCCGTGGCGGCGGGTGAGCAGGTCGATCATGCCGCGCACCGCGTCGCGCGCGCCCTGCATCAGGTCGGGCGACACGCCGGTGGTCACCTCGTAGCCCTTCCCATCCAGGTGGCGCGTCACGGGCCCCGGCGTGGTGAAGCGCGGGAAGGCCAGCTTCTCGTTCTTGATCAGGTCGAACTTCAGCGCCACGCTCATGGGGCTCTCGATGGCCGTGCCGCACACCTCGCCATCGCCTTGCGCGGCGTGGGTGTCACCGACGGAGAAAAGCGCGCCGGCCACCTCGACGGGCAGGTAGAGCTCGGTGCCCTCGGCGACGTCGCGCACGTCCATGTTGCCGCCCACGCGCCGCGGCGGGACGATGCTGTGCTGGCCCGTCTCGGCCATGGCCACGCCGATGGTGCCGGTGAAGGGCTTGAGCGGCACCCGCCCGAAGCGGCCGAAGAACGCCGGCGCCAGGGTGGCGGGGTCGTACTTCCACAGGTGCAGCGCGGGGTCCTTGAATTCGTCGGCCAGCAGCCCGAAGCCCGGGATGTTGGCGGTCCAGCCCCAGCCCGAGGGCTTGAAGCCGAGCAGCGTCACCTTGAGCACGTCACCGGGCTGCGCGCCGTCCACGAACACCGGCCCGCTCACGGGATTGACCTTGCCGAAGTCCATGGTACCCACGTCGGCCACGGTGGAGGACGGCGAGAGTTGCCCGCCCGAGGCCTCGAAGACCTCGAACTCCACCGACTCGCCCGGCGCGATGGTGAGCACGGGGGGAATGGAGTTGTTCCAGCCGATGTGGTGCTGGTGCCTGTGGATGGTGTGATCGTGGTGGGTGTGTGCCATGCCGTCGCTCTCCTCGGCGGTTCCGGAAAACGACGCGGGCGCGGAAATGGCCGCGCCCGCGTCTCACGGGCCGGCGCGCCATGCGGTGCGCCGGCCTGGGCCCGCGTCAGCCCTTGATGTAGATGTAGTCGTAGTTGATGGGGATGCGCACCGGATCCACGAAGAGGCTGTCCGACCCGCCCAGACGCTTGGAGCGGAAGGTGAAGCGCTGCTCGTTGAACACCGGGATCCACGGCGCGTCCTTCATGATGTCCGTGAAGACGGTCTTCCACGCCTGCGCCCGCTCGCCCGCCTTGGACGGATCGGACATGGCGTCCGCCGCCTCGGCGCGCTTGTCGAGGTCCTTGTTGCAATACCACGACCAGTTCCAGCCGCCCGCGGTGGCGCCGGCGCAGCCCAGGATCGGGCCATAGAAGTTGGAAGGATCGGGGAAGTCCGCGATCCACGCCATGCCGCCCGACCAGATCAGCGGAGCGGTCTTGGGCTTGCCGCCCGCGGCGATCACGTTGGCCTGGGCCAGGTTCTTCAGCGCGACCTCGATGCCGATCTCCTTGAGGTCCTGCTGGATGGCCTGGGCGATGCGCGGGTTCGGATCCACGTTGAACACGTACAGCGTGGTCTTGAAGCCCTTCTCCAGGCCCGCCTCCTTGAGCAGTTCCTTCGCCTTGGCCGGGTCGTAGGCGTAGCCCTTGAACTCCTTGTCGTAGCCGGGCATGGACGGCGGCAGCGGCTGGGTGGCCGGCACGGCGCGGTTGTTGATGATCTTGACGATGCGCTCCTTGTTGACGGCCATGTTCACGGCCTGGCGCACGCGCACGTCGTCGAAGGGCTTCATCTGCACGTTGATGGTGACGTAGCCGGTGTGCAGCTGGCCGCCTTCCACGATCATGCCCGCGTACTTGGGGTTGTTCCTGATCTCGAGGAACTTGGCCGGCGGGATGCCGTCGCCCGCCACGTCCGCCTCGCCCTTCTCGAGCTTGAGGATGGCAGTCATGGGCTCGAGACCCACCTGGAAGGTGATCTGGTCGAGCTTGGGCACGCCGGGCACGAAGTAGTCGGGGTTCTTCTTGAACACCAGCTGCTGGCCGAGCTTCCACTCCGCCACCGAGTAGGCGCCCGAGCCCACCGGCTTCTTGCCGAAGTCCTTGCCCGCCTTGTCCACGGCTTCCTTGGGCACCACCGAGGAGAAGTTCAGCGCCACGATGTGCAGGAAGGTGGCGTCGGGGCGCGACAGCGTGAACTGGATGGTGGAGGGATCGATCACCTTGATGCCCTTAACTTCCTTGGCCTTGCCCTTCTTGAAGGCCTCCATGCCCGCGATCTGGTCGTAGAAGCCGGCGCCCGGGCTCTCGGTCTTGGGATTGTTGGTGCGCTCGAAGGAATACTTCACGTCCTGCGCCACCACCTCGCGGCCGTTGTGGAACTTCACGCCCTTGCGCAGCTTGAAGGTGTAGGTGAGGCCGTCCTTGGAGATGTCGTAGCTCTCCGCCAGGCTGGGCACGAGCTCGGTGGTGCCGGGCTTGTAGTCGAGCAGGCGGGAGAAGATGCTCTTGATCATCGACCAGTTCACCCAGTCGTAGCCGATCGCCGGGTCGAGCGTGACGATGTCGT
>CAZXJW010000034.1:5844-17524 GCA_964641005.1 uncultured Rhodocyclaceae bacterium | reverse complement strand
GCAGTTCCTCGCGGATGCGCTCGTTGATGAGCACGTTGGCGTCGATGGCCATGCCCAGGGTGAGCGCCACCGCGGCGATGCCCGGCAGCGTGAGCGTGGCCTGGAGCATGGACAGCAGCGACACCAGCAGCACCAGGTTGGTGGCCAGGGCCAGCACCGAGATCACGCCGAACACCGAGTAGTAGAGGATCATGAAGAAGGCGATCAGCCCGAAGCCGATGAGCGTGGACTTCCAGCCCTTCTCGATGTTCTCGCGGCCCAGGCTCGGGCCCACGGTGCGCTCCTCCACGATGTCCATGGGAGCGGCCAGCGCGCCGGCGCGCAGCAGCAGCGCAAGGTCGTTGGCTTCCTTGGGGCTCATGCGCCCGGAGATCTGGAAGGTGCCGCCGAGCTCGGACTGGATGACCGGCGCGGTGATCACCTCGGGCTTGCCTCGCTCGATGAGCAGCACGGCCATGCGGCGCTTGACCGCGTCGCGGGTGGCCTCGCGCATCATGCGCGCGCCCTGGCCGTCCAGGGACACGCGCACCACCGGCTCGCCGGACTGCGGGTCGAAGCTGGGCGCGGCATCGGTGAGCCGTTCGCCGGTGAGCACCGGCGTGCGGTTGAGCAGCAGCGCCTCTTCCCCGCCGCCGCCGCGCTTGTTCACGTGCAGTTCGGTGCCGAAGGGCACGCTGCCCGACCGTGCCTGCTCGATCTTCGCCGGGTCGAAATCGCGCCCGGAAGGGTCGCTGGCGTGGGCCTCCACCATGCGCAGCTCGAGGGTGGCGGTGCGGCCGATGATGTCCTTGGCCTTGGCCGTGTCCTGCACGCCGGGCAGCTGCACCACCACGCGGTCGGCGCCGGCCTGCTGGACGATGGGCTCGGCCACGCCCAGTTCGTTGACCCGGTTGCGCAGGGTGGTGATGTTCTGCTGCAGCGCGAAGTCCTGGATGCGCTTCTGCGACTCCACCTTCTGGGTGGCCACGAGGGTGAACTCGCCGGCCGCGCCGCCGTCCTTGAGCAGCAGGTCGGGGATCTCCTTCTCGATGGCCTCGCGGGCGCGACCGCGGTTCTCCTCGTCGCGGAAGCGCACCACGACAGCCTGGCCGTCGCGCGAGATGCCGCTGTGGCGCACCTTCCACTTGTCCTCGCGCAGCAGGGTGCGGATGTCGGCGGCATAGCGGTCGGCGGCCTTGGCGATGGCGCCCTGCATGTCCACCTGCAGCAGGAAGTGCACGCCGCCGCGCAGGTCCAGGCCCAGGTACATGGGCAGGGCGTTGATGGAGCGCATCCAGCCCGGCACGTTGGACTGGAGGTTGAGCGCCACCACGTAGTCCTCGCCCAGTTCGCGCTGCAGGAGATCCTTGGCCCGCAGCTGGATCTCCTCGGAGGCGAAGCGCACCTTCACGCCGGTGGGGTCGAGGAAGGCGCCCTGCTGCTCGAGTCCCGCCTTGGCCAGCGCCTGGTCCACCCGGCCCATGAGGGCCGCGTCCGCGCTGAGCGTGGCCTTCAACGGCGAGACCTGCACCGCCGGCGCCTCGCCGAACAGGTTGGGCAGCGCGTAGAGCAGCCCGATGGCCACCGCCACGCCGATGACCACGTACTTCCAGAGGGGATAACGGTTCATGCGCTCCAGCGGGGCCTTGGCGGCCCCGCGCCTCAATCGGCCTTGCGGATCGTGCCCTTGGGCAGCACCAGCTGGATGGAGGGCCGCTGCACGCGGATCTCCACGTTCGGCGAGACCTCGAGGCTCACGTAGTTCTCGTCCACCTTCGTCACCTTGCCCAGGATGCCGCCGCCGGCCACCACCTCGTCACCCTTGGCCAGGGCCGCCACCATGGCGCGGTGTTCCTTGGCCCGCTTGGCCTGCGGACGGATCATGAGGAAGTACAGCACCACGAACATCAACACGAACGGCGCGAGGCTGAGAAGATCCATCCCCGCGGGTTGCTGACCGCCGGCGCCTTGCGCCCAAGCCTGTGAAACCAGCACGTTGCACTCCTGTTGACGGGCCGGTCCGGCCCGCGAAAAAGGCGCGCATTCTAGCACGCGCCCCCTCTGGAAAGCCGCGCCTCAGCCCTGCTGGCGGCTGCGGAAGTCGGCCGCGAAGGCCGCCAGGCGGCCCTCGCGGATGGCCGAGCGCAGCCCGGCCATGAGCTCGTGGTACCAGTGCAGGTTGTGGATGGTGTTCAGGCGGCTCCCCAGGATCTCGTTGACCCGCAGCAGGTGGTGCAGGTAGGCGAGCGTGAAGTGGCGGCAGGTGTGGCAGGCGCACTCGGTGTCGGGCGGCTCGAGGCGGTCGCGGTACTGGCTGTTCTTGAGGCGCACCACGCCATTGCGGGTGAACAGCCAGCCATTGCGGGCGTTTCGGGTGGGCAGCACGCAGTCGAACATGTCCACGCCCGCGCTCACCGCCTCCACCAGGTCCTCGGGCGTGCCGACGCCCATCAGGTAGCGCGGCCGCTCCGCCGGCAGGCGCGGGGCGGTGTGGGCCAGGATGCGGCGCATGTCCTCCTTGGGCTCGCCCACGGACAGCCCGCCGATGGCGTAGCCCTCGAAGCCGATGTCCCGGAGCCCCGCCAGGGACTCCTCGCGCAGCGGCTCGTACATGCCGCCCTGGACGATGCCGAACAGCGCGTTGCGGCTGCCCGTGAAGGCCTCGCGGCTGCGCCGCGCCCACCGCAGCGACAGGCGCATTGACCGGGCCGCCTCGTCCTCGCTGGCGGGCCAGGGCGTGCACTCGTCGAAGACCATGGCCACGTCCGAGTCCAGCACCCGCTGGATCTCCATGGACTTCTCGGGCGTGAGCAGCATGCGGTCACCGTTGACCGGCGAGCGGAAGGTGACGCCCTCCTCCGTGAGCTTGCGCAGCGCCCCGAGGCTGAACACCTGGAAGCCTCCCGAGTCGGTGAGGATCGGGCCATCCCAGCCCATGAAGCGGTGCAGCCCGCCGTGGCGGCCGATCACCTCCAGCCCAGGGCGCAGCCAGAGGTGGAAGGTGTTGGACAGCACGATCTGCGCGCCAAGCGACCGCAGGTCGTGGGGATCGAGCGACTTCACCGCGCCGTAGGTGCCCACCGGCATGAAGGCAGGCGTCTCGACCACCCCGTGGACCAGCTCGAGACGGCCGTGGCGCGCCGCCCCGTCGGTGGCGAGCAGGGTGAAGTTCACGCCGGCGCCCGCTCGATGAGCATGCAGTCGCCGTAGCTGAAGAAGCGGTAGCGCTGCGCCACCGCGTGGCGGTAGGCGTCCATGAGCAGCCCGTGCCCGCCGAAGGCGCTCACCAGCATGAGCAGCGTGGAGCGCGGCAGGTGGAAGTTGGTGAACAGCCGGTCCACCACCTTGAACGCGAAGCCCGGCACCACGAACAGGTTGGTCTCGCCGCTGCAGGCGCGCAGCACGCCGTCCGAGGCGGCCGCCCCCTCCAGGGCGCGCAGGCTGGTGGTGCCCACGGCCATCACCCGCCCCCCGGCGGTCCGGGCCCGCGCCACCGCCTCCACCACCGCAGGTGGGATCTCGTACCACTCGCCGTGCATGCGGTGCTGGCGCACGTCATCGGCTCGCACCGGCTGGAAGGTGCCCGCACCCACGTGCAGCGTGAGGAAGGTCGTGGAGGCCCCCGCCTCGCGGATGCGCTCGAGCATGGGCTCGGAGAAGTGCAGCCCGGCGGTGGGCGCGGCCACGGAACCGGGGCGGTCGGCGTAGACGGTCTGGTAGCGCGAGTCGTCCTCGCCGGCGACGGCGCGCTCGATGTAGGGCGGCAGCGGCACCTCGCCGTGGCGGTCGAGCAGCGCCAGCACGTGCTCGCCTTCGGGGAAGCGCAGCCGGAAGAAGTCCCTCTCGCGCCCGAGCACCTCGGCCACGAGGCCGCCGGCGAGTTCGAGGAACGAGCCCGGCTTCGGGGTCTTGCTGGCGCGCACCTGGGCGAGCACCTCTCGCTCGTCGAGGATGCGCTCCACCAGCACCTCCACCTGGCCGCCGCTGGCCTTGCGGCCGCGCAGCCGCGCGCGGATCACGCGCGTGTCGTTGAACACCAGCAGGTCGCCCGGGCGCAGCAGCGAGGGCAGTTCCCGGAACCAGCCGTCGCGGATGCTCCGCGCCGTGCCGTCCACGTGCATCATGCGGCTCGCGCCGCGCTCGGGCAGGGGATGCTGGGCGATCAGTTCGGCGGGCAGCGGGTAGTCGAATTCGTCGAGTTTCATGGGGCGCGGATTATGGCCGAGGCGGCGGCCGCCGGCACGGTGCTTCTCCCGCCCCGCCCGCGTCGTGGATAATCCCGGCGTGCCGGCCGGGATGGCGGAACGGTAGACGCAGCGGACTCAAAATCCGCCGGGGGCAACCCCGTGAGGGTTCGAGTCCCTCTCCCGGCACCAGTTTTTAAGTAAGCGTACGCTAACCATTTGCCCCCGTGGGACAGCCATGGGACACTGCGCGCAACACGTGCTAGCAGGAGGCGCGCAATGGCAACACTGGTGAAGCGGGTCGATTCCGAGGGCAACGTCTCGTGGCAGGTGCGCATCCGGCGCAGGGGTGCGCCCGCGATCAGCAAGACGTTTCCGCGCAAGGCGGACGCCCAGGCGTGGGCGGACAAGACCGAGACCGCACTGCGCTCGGGTGAGCTGGTGGGCACCGACGCGGACCACATGACGCTGGGCGAGGCCCTCGACCGCTACGCACGAGAAGTGACCCCGCTCAAGAAAAGCGCCATGCAGGAGTTCCGGCGCGTGGTGTTCTGGCAGCGTCACCCGCTCGCGGCCTGTGCCCTGTCCCGCCTTCGCGGGTCCGACTTCGCCACCTACCGCGACGAGCGCCGTGCCGACGGCAAGGCCGAGAACACGATCCGGCTGGACCTGGCGTTGATCAGCCACCTGTTCCGCGTCGCGCAGACCGATTGGGGGTTCGAGGGCCTGCGCAACCCGATCCGCAGCCTGCGCATGCCTGGTAACTCGACGCCCCGCGACCGCCGGCTGTGGCCCGACGAGGAGAACGTGCTGCTGCCCGAGCTGGCCAAGCTGAACCCTTACCTGCGGTCCCTGACGGAGTTCGCGCTGGAGACCGCCATGCGCCGCGGCGAGCTGCTCGGCCTCACCTGGCAGGACGTGGACCTGCAGCGGCGCGTGGCGCACCTGGCGGACACGAAGAACGGGACCCCGCGAGACGTGCCGCTGTCCAGCCGCGCCGTGGCCATCTTGAACGCCCTGCCCGTGCCCATCGACAGGACGAAGGCCATCTTCCCGATCAAGGCCGACCAGGTCACGGCGCTGTTCCGCACGGCCTGCAAGCGCGCCGGCATCGAGGGAGTGACCTTCCACACCTGTCGCCATGAGGCCGTGACGAGGTTGTGCGCCCGGCTGCCGATGCACGAAGCCATGCGGGTGTCGGGCCACAAGACCCCGAGCATGCTGTCGCGCTACTACCACCCGCGAGCCGAGGATCTGGCCGCGAAGCTGGGGTAGGCCGTGCTGCGTGAAGTGCCGCAGATCGGTGCGTGGAGCATCGTCCCATATCCTGGGGACGCACCGCCGTGGCGTGCGGATGCGCTGCTGCACCGGATCGCTGCCGCCGTGGACGACGAGTCCGATCCTCAACTGCGGGTGCTACGCGCCTTCGAGTTGATCGCCCAGGCGGCGCGGATGCACGTGTACCCGCCAACGGCGCTCATGGACTGGCTGGGCGCGGGACTGTGGGCCTACATCGCCGACGATGGCGGACCCAACCTCGAGCGGCACTTCGGCGTCGAGGGGGCGCGGGGTAACCGCAACCCAGCGGCCGAGTACAAGCACGCGGCCACATTGGGCAACCGCATGTACCGGGTGGCGTGGCTCGTGGCGCTAGGCGCGCGCGACGGCGATGCCTGCGCCGCGGTCGCCGAGTGGGTCGAGGCCCTCATCGCGGCCGGCGGCCCTGGCAAGGCGCCAACCGCTGACACGCTGCTGCAGCACTGGCAGCGCCGCTACAAGCGGCGACTGATCGGTGGCCAGGCGCGCGAGCACGCCGCCGCGCGCCTCGATGACGTGCGGCGCGAGTTCGGGAGCGTCGCGGCCCTCCTCGCCAGTTTCCCCGATACCGTCACCCTGACGCGCATCCGCGGATCGATGCTGGAGACCCCGCCCGACTTGCTGTAGGCAAATCCGATTTGCCTACCTAGGTTCGCCTTGCCGTGTGCTGTGAAATTCCTCCGCGTTCCACAACACGAAGGAGTTTCGAATGGCGCTGTTCAAGGTTGACCAACTTGTCGAACGACACCCCGGACTGTCGGTGGGTGGGATTCGTTCCGACCTGTTCCACCGCGACGTCAACGGTCTCACCTCGTCGGGCGCGATCATCCAGCGCGGACGGCACCTCCTGATCGACGAGGATCTGTACCTCGCCTGGCTCAAGGGCCCAGGCCAGGTGTGGGCGCGCCGGAAAGCGAGTGGCGGGGTGAGGACTTGAGCGCGGCGCCTGGCGTGCCGCAAAGCCTGACCCTCGAGCAACAACTCGAGGCCGTCAACGACGTGCGCGGTCGCATCATCTTCGCCGCCGGAGCCCTCGAGGCGCTGCTCACCCACTACGACCGGGTCCTCGGCCTGGGGGCCACCGAGCAGTTGACCCCGAAGGCGCAGTGCGAGCAGCTCGCGAACTTCCAGTCGCTGTTCGAGTGCGTCCTCGAGGCCCGCGTGCGCCCGCTGCTCACCCGCGCCGAGGATCTGGAGTTCCTCGACCTCCGCGTCCAGGACGCCTTGCGGGAGGCCGACTGATGGTCAATCCGACCCGCATCTCGTCTTCGTCCAAGCGGGCGCCCATGGGCGCGTGGTTTGCCGAACCGGTCACGATTGAGCCGGCGCACGCCGAGCTGCTTCTCGCCCTGCTGCAAGGCGATCAATCTGCGCTCGAGGCGGTCCTGCAGCAAGTGGCGCTGGAGTCTGGCTTTCGCAAGCAGGTGATGGGGGTCGACCAGTACGGCCGCCTGCCGGACCCGCGTAAGCCCCCCATGGGGTCCAAGCAGTCTGTGCTCGCCGAGCTGCGCGAATTCGCAGGTCTGGCGCTCGAGGCGGCGGTCTCCCTGGAGGCCAATTCGCCGGGCCTGCCGGCGTTGACGTCGGAACCGGGGCCTGAGGCGATCCTGCTGGCCATCCGCAGCCAGCGGCTCCGGGCTTGGGGTGCGGCCGTTGGGCTTCCCGCGGTGACGCGGTTCGGGGTGGCGGCGGATGCGATCGATCGGGGCTTGATGGCTTCTGCCGAACTGTGGACGGCGCTGCTCGGCTTCGAGCCTCCTCTCGCAAGCGCGGCGGCGCAGTGCCGCGCAATTGCCGAGGCCGTGCGCGCTCACGTGCGGTATCGCGAGCAGGAGCTAGTGGCCAAGAGAGAGGCGGCTTCGGCTGACAACCGTTCCCGTCGTGCGCACCAGGTGTACCGGCGGGCTGCGCCGAAGGTCATGGCAGCGGTCCAGCCGCGCGCAAATGCTGTGCCGCTCGACTACCTGGAGCGGGTGATGGCGGCAGCGGATCCACTCGGGTCGCGTTTCTCGCCACCTTCGCGTTCTGTGGATCCATCCAAGCTTGACGAAGTGCCGGCGGTGGAACGGCTGCTCGCCTTGATCCGCTTCTACACCTGGGGCATGCGCCGGCTGAATGACTGCATCGGCTCCGGCCCTCTCCATCGGGAGGAGGCATGGGCCCGGGCCTGGTTCGAGCACCGCGCTGTCCTGCGCGTGACACGCGCGAAGAAAGTTGCCCCGTGATCTCAGCAGCGCAGGCGGGTAGCGTCGTTGGTCGCATGGGGACGAAGACAACTGCAGGGCGGGTCGACATCGCGGCGGTGGCCGCCGCAGCCTTATCGGCGGCGGAGTCGCTGGTGACCGGCTGGTTGCCAGACGGGAAGCGAGAAGGCCACGAGTGGCGCTGCGGGTCGCTGGCCGGCGATCGTGGCGACTCCTTCGGGGTCAACCTGCGCACGGGCCAGTGGTCGGACTTCGCGACGGGGGAGAAGGGCGGCGACCTGGTGGCGCTGTATGCGGCGATCCACCGGGTGTCGCAGCTAGAGGCGGCGAAGGCCGTGGCCGACGAGCTCGGCCTGGTGCCCGCGACTCCGGCACCGAAGCCGCGCACCGACTGGACGCCGCTGTTGCCAGTGCCGGCGGAGGCATCACCGCCGCCCGTTGCCCACATCAAGCGGGGCAAGCCGGAGGCGGTGTGGGCCTACAAGGACCTCGAGGGCCGTCTGCTCGGCTACGTGTACCGGTTCAAGACCTCGGACGGCGGCAAGGAAGTGCTGCCGCTCACCTTCACCCGGCACGAGGTCACCGGCGCGCAGGAGTGGCGCTGGGTCTCGTTCCCGCGCCCGCGACCGCTGTACGGGCTGGACCGCCTGGGGAAGCCGGGCGACGTGCTGCTGGTCGAGGGCGAGAAGTGTGCGGACGCCGCGGCATCCCACTGGCCCGGGCCGGTGCTGACGTGGCCGGGCGGATCGAATGCCGTGCAGTGGGCGGATCTGCGCCCGCTGGCTGGTCGCCAGGTGGTGTGCTGGCCGGACGCGGACTGCAAGACCGGCAAGGGTGGCGAGGTGTTGCCCCTGGCCGAGCAGCCCGGCCAGGCGGCCATGGAGCGCATCGCGCGCGCCTTGGTGGATCTGAAATGCACGGTGGACCTGGTGCGGATCCCGCCGCCGGGCGAGAAGCCGGACGGATGGGACGTTGCCGATGCGATCGCCGAGGGCCTTGCGGGCGAGGCGCTGGTCGGATGGGTGCAGGCCCGGCGGCGGCCGTTCGCTGGCCCACAGCCTCGCAGTGACGCCCGCGTGAGGGTGGATATCGACGTCACCGAGGGCGACGCCCGTACGGCCGCTATGGAGGTCGCCGGCGCCCTTGCGCCGCTTGGCGTCTACTTCTCCCGCGGTGCGGTGCTCGTGCGCGCCACCACGCTGGCGGACGACGCTGCCGGCGCTGGCGTCACTCGGCCTGCGGGCTCCATCTCGCTGTTGCCGGCGACCCCGGGCGCTCTTGCCTTCGACGTCGCCCAGGTGGCTACGCTGCACCGCCGTCGCCGGGGGAAGGATCCCTCGCTCGTTGATCTTCCCGCGACTCTCGCAAGGGTGGTGATTGAGGCGGCGCCGTCGATCGATGCTTTCCCGGCCCTCACAGGGGTCGCCGCGGCACCTGTGGTGCGGCCGGATGGGACGCTGCACCTGCATGGACACGATGTTGCGACCGGCGTGCTGGTCGCGGGCCGCGAAGACTTCCGCTCCCTCGGGCTTCCCTCGCGCCTCCGCATCGAGGATGCGCGCCGGGCCCGCGAGAAGCTCCAGGCCCTGTTCTCGGACTTTCCCTTCTCTGATTCGGCAAGCCTCGCCGTCGTGCTCTCGGCGATCCTCACGGCGGTGCAGCGGCCGGTGCTGCCCACGGCTCCGCTGCACGCAATCGACGCCAACGCGTTCGGCGCTGGGAAGTCGCTGCTGGCCGACATCGTGTCGACCATCGCGACGGGCAGGGGTGCCATGGCGGTGTCTCAAGGCCACAGCGAGGAGGAGTTCGCCAAGCGTGTCGACTCGATCGTCCTGGCTGGCGACCAGATTGCGGTCATCGACAACGTCACGCGCCCCCTGGGCGACGCCACGCTGTGCGCCCACCTGACCGCCGCGACTGCCAAGATCCGGCAATTCGGGACGTTGATTCAGTTCCCGGCCCCGCACCGTACCTTCTGGATGGCCACCGGGCAGAACCTGATTATCACGAAGGACATGGCTCGCCGGACGGTGCTTGCCCGCGTGGTTGTGGACATGGAGCGGCCGGAGCTGCGGCCGGCCGAGCAGTTCAAGATCCCCGACATCCGCCGCCACGTGCGCACGCACCGGCACGAGTTGCTGCGCGCCGCACTGGCGATCGTCGCGGCCTACGCCCAGGCGGGGCGTCCGGCTCAGGCGTCGGCGCTGGGGTCCTTCGAGGACTGGTCGCGCGACGTGCGCAGTGCGTTGATCTGGGCCGGAGCGGCTGACCCAGTGCGGACGCAGGAAGCGATCCTCGGCAGCGACCCGGACCGCGAGGCGGCGGCGGTCATCTTCTCGAATCTGTGCCTGCGGTTCGGCGAGGACACCTTCACGGTGAGCGAGCTCACGCGCGTAGCGATCGAGGGCACCCGCGACAGCGCAACGCCGGCCGAGCGGGCCCTAGGCGAGCAGTTCTCCGCGATGGGCCGCAGCGGAAGACCTGAGGCTCAGAAGGTCCAAGGGTGGCTCCGGCGGTTCAAGGATCGCGTCGTTGGCGGCTGCAGGCTGGCCCTGGTGCGGCGCGACGACGCGCACGGCTCGCTGTGGAGGATCCACAAATGCTAGCGCTGCCCCGGCGTGGATGTGGGGTATGTGGGGAATGTGGGGTAAATCCCTCCGTGCACATGCGCGCGCGTGTGTGCGCGTACGCCCGTACGCGCACGCGTGGAGGAAACTACCCCACATTCCCCACATACCCCACATACCCCACATACCTGGCGGGTTCGAACGGACTGCCGAAGAGGGCGGCGGCGGTTTGCAAATTCCGCCCCCTGACATGCCACGGCGGCGTGCGTAGTGTCGGGGGTATGAGCACGGCGCCGATCACCCGACTGAACACGACCACCATCGGTGGCTCCTTCGTCACCTGCCGAGGGTCTCGCGTCCTGACCCCCAGGGGCCCCCAAGAAATTTTCAGAAGGGCCGTCGAGACCGCGCTCTCAAGGCATTTTGCGGCGGCGGGAGTTTCGGGAGGGGGGGTATTCAGCCCCCGGGTATGTCTGCCTTCAGATCGGGGCGAATCCCGATGAGCGCGGTCGAGTCCCGTCCGAAGCGCGCAGAATCCAGCCAGGCCCCGAACCCCTCGCGCGACATCGTGCTGGACGACTTCCTCGCCGAGGTGCGTGCGCTGTGGGAAGCCCAGCTGCGCCTCCTGGCGCCCGGCGCGCGCGCGCGCCTGCGGCAGCAGCTGCAGGCCGGTGAGGCCGCCGTCGACTTTCACCTGGTGCTGCCGTCACTCGAATGGCGGGCGACGGCGACTGCCCCGGGTCGCCCGGGCGATGGCCGCCTGCCAGGCGCATGCCTGACCAGCGTGCTGGGCGCAGACGGCGCGCGCCGGCTTGTGGATGCCGCGGGGCCCCTGGTGGCCGCGGTGCTGAACCAGCTCGAGCTCGCGGTGCGCGAGCAACTCGGCCGCGCACTCGAGCAGCCTGGCGCGCGCCTGGTGCTGCACGCCATGGAGCTCGCCGGCGAGGGCGTGATCGACCTCGCTCTCGCTCTGCCGGCGCGCGCGCGCGTCGCGGTTGGCCAAGTGCGCTACGCCGCCTCCTCGTGGGCGAGCGTGGCCCCGGATGTTTCCTTGATCGATGAAACGGAGAACTGACATGAACTACCGCATCTCCTTCGGCGGGGTCGCCCTGGCGGCCCTTGCTGTGCTCGCTGTCCTCGTGGGCGTTGCCCTTCCCTTCGACACCTGGGCGGCCCTCGTGCCGGACGGCTGGCAGCACCTGGGGCTTGCGGTTACCGCCGCGGTGGTGAGTGCGAACGGTCGCGTGGAGGCGCTCAAGGCCGTGCTCATCGAGCTCGCCGATCGCACCCGGGCAATCCAGGACAAGGCCGCCCGTGAGGGGCGCGAACTCACCGAGGACGAGCACCGCGAGATCGTGCGAATCTCGGAGGAGTTCGATCGCGTCGAAGTGCGCCTGCGCACCGAGGAGAAGCTCGCGGGCATCGAGGA
>CAZXJW010000034.1:4554-5744 GCA_964641005.1 uncultured Rhodocyclaceae bacterium | reverse complement strand
TCGATCGCGTCGAAGTGCGCCTGCGCACCGAGGAGAAGCTCGCGGGCATCGAGGAACGCGTCGGCCGTGGCGTCGGCCGGAAGAGTGACCCTTCCCAGCCTGGCAACGGTTCGCCCGTCTCTTCCCGCGCCGGCCGGTCGCCCGAGGCGGAAAACCTCCAGATGCGTGCCCCCTACGTCGGCCGTTATGCCGCCGACCTGTTCGGTGCGGCGCCTCAGACTGACGTCGACCCGAGCGACTTCGTCCGTGCGGTGCTCGCCAAGCGTGGTCCCGGCCTCCAGGTGCTGAACGCCTACGGTTCGAGTGGCCTCGGTTCCGAGGGCGGCTTCGCGGTGCCTCCGTCGTTCGCCTTCGGACTGTGGGACAGTTCGCTCGAGGGCGAGATCGTGCGCCCGCGCGCGCACGTCATCCCCATGAGCAGCAATTCGATCGCCGTCGGCGGCTTCGATACGCTGAACCACTCCGGTGGTGCCATCTCGGGCTTCACCGGGGTCTGGGCCAAGGAGGGCGGTACCTTCACGGCGCAGGCGCCCAAGATGCGTTCGGTGTGGAGCACGGTGAAGAAGCTGGGCATCTATGGCCAGCTGACCAACGAGGTGCTTTTCGACTCCGACAACCTCTGGAATCGCCTGGGCCCGCTGATGTCCCAGACGCTGGGCTGGAACCTGGACGCAGCCTTCATCAACGGAGACGGCGTCGGCAAGCCCTTGGGCGTGATGACCGATCCCGCGCTGATCACCCAGACGAAGGAATCAGGACAGGCGGCCGGGACAATCCTGGCGATGAACGTTCTGAAAATGTACGCCAGGCTGCACCCGGCGTGCCTGCGCTCCGCGGTGTGGCTGGTCAACGCCACCACCCTGCCGCAGCTGATGAGCGTCAGCATCAACGCCGAGCGCGGTACGGACGGTCTCGCGGTGGTCAGCGGGCCCCTGATGCGGGAGGTTGCCCCGGGCTCCTTCACGCTCATGGGGATCCCCGTGATCGTGACCGAGCATTGCCCGACCGTCGGCACGAAGGGCGACATCATCCTCGCGGCCTTCTCGGAGTACTTCGTTTTCATGCGACGCGAGATCATCCTCGACTCGACTCAGTCGGCAAGCTGGTCGCAGGACATAACCGACTTCCGTTCCATCGTGCGGGTCGACGGCCTGGGCAAATGGAGCGCGCCCATGACGCCGAAGAACGGG
>CAZXJW010000034.1:0-4544 GCA_964641005.1 uncultured Rhodocyclaceae bacterium | reverse complement strand
ACAACGTCAGATGTGTATAAGAGACAGACGCCGAAGAACGGGCAGACGCTGTCCTGGTGCGTGACGCTCGAGGCACGCTGACCGCCTCACCGCGTGCGCCACTGTCGCACCTGGTGGCCGGGGAGTTTCGCCGTGCAGAGAAGGCGATCCGACCGCTCGGTGGCGTCCCGGTTCTGTGCTCCGTGGCGCGCGCGGTGCTCGAGAACCGAACGCGTTGGGGCCGACGCAACGCCTTCGAGTTCGCCGGCCGGCGGTGGTACGCCACCGCGCACACTTTCGGTGTGGACGTTCGGCTGTCGAGGAGCGGGCCGATCTTCTGCAGGTCCTACGATTGAAGCACCTGCACGCCCTGGATTCATCACCGGGGCGGGCAGAGCTCGCGGTGGTGCTCCTCCACGCGGCGAGCACCTTCACGCAGCACCTGGGCGCGCCGAAGGGGTGGCGGTGATGCTCAGTGCCCGCGGCGGTTGGGTTCCGCGCGGCGGGCTTTCTCCCGCGGATCTGGAACATGGCTGACCCTGTGGCCGCTTCGCTCCGGTGCCTGCCGCGTGCGGTGCGGCGCGCGCTGCGCCGCCGGGCGCAGGAACTGGCAACAGAGACCTACTGGCGCACCCTGATCGACCTGCACAAGCAGCTCGAGGCTGGCGAGA
This sequence comes from uncultured Rhodocyclaceae bacterium, assembly GCA_964641005.1. Classification (GTDB taxonomy): domain Bacteria; phylum Pseudomonadota; class Gammaproteobacteria; order Burkholderiales. The sequence goes on along the minus strand of CAZXJW010000034.1, from coordinate 3,894 downwards.
TCACCGCCGACAAGGTGCGCGACTGGCGACCGGCGGAGGCCGGCGCCGGCCGGCGGGTCGGGCGCTGCTGACCTCGTGGTGCTGGCCGCCCACGTGATGGTGGTCCTGGCCACCGGCGTGTACGCAGCCACACGATGATGGTGCTGGCCGCCAGCTTCTGGTAGCGGCTGGACTGGTCCTTGGTCAGGCCGAGGTCGCGGAGGGTTGGGGCTTGTGCGGTCGCATCGTCCGACCGCACAACACGCGCGCCCCGGCCGCCTGGGTTGCCCTTCGCGCCCGCGTTCTTCTCCGTGCTCGCCAGCATCTCCCCGCACCTGCGCTCGAGGCGGGCCAGCTCAACGTTGCCCAGGTGGCCGACTGGCGGCCGGAATGCAGTTGGGAGTCAGCGTGCGCAGCGGCATGGGACTAGGTGCTGCCCACTGAACTTCACGCGCTACACTCCCTCTCCGATGGGGCGTGGGGGGGGTTTATGGGACGCAAGGTGCTCATCGTCGTGGCCAGCATAGTTCCGATCGTGTACGTGCTGACTCTCGGAAAGCAGCAGTGGGACAAAGACACGGCATACTTCTCTTGCCATGCGCCAGTTGCAGCGGCCTCGTCGATCGGTCCGTCAGATACTTGGGGTGTGCACTGGCCGGATCCGTTGACAGAGGACCCGGCTGTTAACGCGATCGAGTCCTGCATGTTCGCCAAGGGGTATCGGTACTCGCAGTCCGGCTGCTCCAACGTGAAGTACCGCGGCAGCGGTCTCGATTGCTTTGCCTACACTTGGAAAGTGTTTCTTCCGTAGGTGTCTGCTGGACCCTGCGGTAGCCAATGCTTGGGGCGGTGAGTGTGTCCCGTGGGACAACTGTGGGACAACGGGGAGCAAAAACCGCAACAAATCCCAACACGTGGCAACATTCAAGCTCTTGTTTTTAATGCTGTCACGTGCTGCTAAAAGTGACAAGTTCACGACTCAAAATCCGCCGGGGGCAACCCCGTGAGGGTTCGAGTCCCTCTCCCGGCACCAGGTCCCCACGCCCGGCCCTCAGTCGCGGATCACCAGCGACACGCCGAAGTCGCCCCGGGCCAGGTTCAGCACCAGCGGCCGGTCCACGGCCTTCAGGGCGCCCACCAGTTCCTGCACCGAGGTCACTCGGCGGCGGTTGACGCCGATGATCACGTCCCCCGTGCGCAGACCGTGCTTCCAGGCGGGGCTGCCCTGGTCCACCTCCACCACCACCACGCCTTCGGCGCGCCCGTCGCGCACCAGGTTGCCCACCCGCGCGCCCGATAGCTCGCTGACGCTCTGCCGCGACGCAGCCTGACCGGCGCGGGGGGTTTCGATGGTGACCTTCACGGTGAGCGGCTTGCCGTCGCGCAGCAACCGCAACTCGGCGCTGTCGCCCACCGGGATGAGGCCGAGCTGGTTGCGCAGGTCGCCCGAGCCCTTCACGGACCGGCCGTTCACGGCGGTGACCACGTCGCCGCGCTTGAGGCCGGCGCGTTCCGCGGGCGCGTCACGGACCACGTCCACCAGCACCGCGCCCTCGTTGGCCGCCACGCCCAGGGCGCGCGCCACGTCCGGCGTCACGTCCTGGGCCGTGGCGCCGAAGCGACCGCGCCGCACCTCGCCGAAGCGCGCCAGCTGGGCCACCACCTTCTGCGCCATGCTGCTGGGCACCGCGAAGCCGATGCCCACGTTGCCGCCCGCGGGCCCGATGATGGCCGTGTTGATGCCCACCAGCTCGCCGCGCAGGTTCACCAGCGCACCGCCGGAATTGCCGGGGTTGATCGAGGCGTCGGTCTGGATGAAATCCTCGTAGCCCTCGGTGTTGATGCCGAAGCGGCCCAGCGCGCTCACGATGCCGGAGGTGACGGTCTGGCCGATGCCGAAGGGGTTGCCGATGGCCAGCACGAAGTCGCCCACGTTGAGCGCGTCGGAATCACCGAACTTCAGTGCCGCGAGGTTCTGCGGCTCGATCTGCAGCAGCGCGATGTCCGTGCCTGCGTCGGAACCCACGAGGCGCGCCTGGAACTGGCGCCGGTCCTTGAGCGTCACCACCACCTCGCGAGCGTTCTTGATCACGTGGTGGTTGGTGATGACGTAGCCCTTCTGCGCATCCACGATGACGCCGGACCCCGCGCTCACCTGCGGCTTTCCGCCCTCGGGAACGCCGAAGAAGCGCCGGAAGAAGGGGTCGCGCATCATCGGATTGCTGTCCTCGGGCCCGGCGGCCATCACGGCGATGTTCACCACCGCGGGCGTGACCTGCTGCAGCAGCGGTGCGAGCGTCGGCAGCGGCTGGCCGCTGGCACCCAGCGGCGGCACGCCGGCATCGGCGCGTCCCGCCCAGGGCAGAAGGGCGGCGAGGAACAGCAGGAGGGTGCTCAGTCGCAGGGGAAGGGAGCGGATCATTCGGGTCGCCGTGGTTCGTGGTCGGGAACGGGTCTGCAACGCGCGAGGCCGCCGGACGGAGGACGTGGCGAGGCGGGGCAGGCAGAGTCGGCCACCGCGGCCAGGCCAGCGGCGGGAAGCACGCCCGCCTGGCTGGCGGCGGGGGCCGGGCCGATCCGGCCTGCAGCGCGGGCCACGGCAGTCAGGCTAGCAAGGTGGGCCACGCCACGTAGCCCAGCAGCGCCTCGGGTTCGAGCAGCACCAGCGTCGTGGCCGCCAGGGCGCGCGCCGTGGGCGTGGGGCGAGCCTTCAGCCATCCCTGCAGGGCGGAGACGGGTTCATCGCCCGCGGCGGCCTCGAGGCTGCGCCCCTGCAGGTCCACGGCGCGGCCCGCGAAGCTCTCCGGCAGCGAGGGGTCGCGACCGAAGCGCGACCGGCCGTAGTCCTCGCGCGATTTCTTCTGCGGCGGGAAGGGCGTCTCGGGATGGGTGGCGAAGAAGTGCCATACCTCGAAGCCCTGGAAGCCGCGGCTTCCCGACACGAAGTGCTCGGCCGCCTCGCCGGCCAGCGCGCTGGCGAGCAGCCGGCGGCCATACAGCAGCGCCCAGGCCGGATTGAGGCGGAAGAAATCCTCCCGGCTGCGCCGCGCGATGCCGGCCAGGCGCCGCAGGTCCCGGCGGGTGATCGCCAGCGTGCAGCGCGCGCCGGTGCCGCCCATCAGGCGTGGGCGGCCGCGCGACCGGCGGCGAGCGCCGCCTGTTCGAGGATGCCGCGCACCGCGTCGGCGAAGGCCGCCATGTCGCGACCGTCCACGTCGAGATGGGTGACCAGCCGCACCACGGCACCGGCGTTGATGCGCATGCCGCGGGCCGCGAGCCAGTCGCGAAGCGGCACGGCGAGTTCCGGGCGCACGTGCATGAACACCATGTTGGTCTGCACCGCCTCCGGGTCCACCTGCACGCCGGGAATGTCCTGCAGTGCCAGCGCCAGCGCGCGGGCGTTGGCATGATCCTCGGCCAGGCGTTCCACGTTGTGCTCGATGGCATGGATGCCCGCCGCGGCCATCAGGCCCGCCTGGCGCATGCCACCGCCGAGCACCTTGCGCCAGCGGCGTGCGCGGTCCACCAGCGCCTTCGGACCCACCAGCACCGAGCCCACGGGCGCACCGAGGCCCTTGGACAGGCACACCGACACGGTGTCGAAGTGGCGCGCGATGTCGCTGGCGGGCACGCCGAGCTTCACCACCGCATTGAACAGCCGGGCGCCGTCGAGATGCATGGCCAGGCCGCGCGAGCGCGCCAGCGCCTCGGCCTGCGCGAGGTAATCCAGCGGCAGCACCTTGCCACCGATGGTGTTCTCCAGCGCGAGCAGCCTGGTGCGCGCGAAGTGCGAATCGTCGGGCTTGATCGCGGCCGCCACGCGCGCGAGGTCCAGCGTGCCGTCGGGCTCGTTCTCCAGCGGCTGGGGCTGGATGCTGCCCAGCACGGCGGCGCCGCCGCCCTCGTACTTGTAGG
>CAZXJW010000033.1:0-17984 GCA_964641005.1 uncultured Rhodocyclaceae bacterium | reverse complement strand
CCTCGCGCTCGCCTGGGCCATCGCCCGTCACCTGGTGGAGAGGAACCGCGCCTTCACGCTGTTCGCCACCCACTACTTCGAGCTCACCGCCCTGGCGGCGGACTACCGCACCGTGGCCAACGTTCACCTGGACGCGGTGGAGCACAAGGATCGCATCGTGTTCCTGCACGCCGTGGAGGAAGGCCCCGCCTCGCGCAGCTACGGCCTGCAGGTGGCCCAGCTCGCCGGCGTGCCCGGCGCGGTGATCCGCAGCGCGCGGCGCAAGCTGACGGACCTTGAAGGCGCCGCGAGTCCGCAGGGAGACCTGTTCAGCGCGCCCGCGCCCGTCGCGGAAGACTCACCGGCCACGGCCACCCACCCGGTGCTCGACCGCGTGCGCGCCCTCGACCCGGACGCGCTCTCGCCGCGCGAGGCCCTCGACCTGCTCTATGAACTGCACCGCCTTGCCGCGGATCGCTAGCACGCTGCTGGGCATCGCCACGCTGCTGGCCACTGCCGCGGCGCCGGCTTCGGAGTTCGCCTTCGCGGCCATGGGCGACATGCCCTACAACACGGACGAGCGCGTGCGCATGGAACGCCTGCTCGCGGGACTGGCGAAGGAGGACCTGGCCTTCGCCGTGCACGTGGGGGACCTCAAGAGCGGCCAGGGCCTGTGCGCAGACGCCGTGCTCGCCGACCGCCGCGCCCTGCTCGACGCCTCGCCCGTGCCGCTGGTGCTGCTGCCCGGGGACAACGACTGGACCGACTGCGACCGCTTCCTCGCCGGCGGCTACGTGCCCGAGGAACGGCTGGCGAAGCTGCGCGCGCTGTTCTTCAACGCACCGGAGAGCCTCGGGCAACGCCGCATTCCGCTGGAACGCGACGCCACCCGCGAGGACGGCTGCTGCCCGGAGAACACGCGCTGGTGGCACCAGGGTGTGGCCTTCATCGCCCTGCACGTGGTGGGCAGCCAGGACAACCGCGGCCCGGGCGACACGCCGAAGCCCGAGTTCACCGCGCGCCGCGCCGCCGTGCTGGCGTGGATGAAGGAGAGTTTCGCGCTGGCCCGCAGCGGTGGCGCGAAGGCCGTGGTGGTGGCGATCCACGCCAATCCGTCCCTCGAACGCCCGACACCGCGTCCCGCCTACGCGAGCCTGCTCGACGCCTTGCGCGCTGAGGTGCAGGCTCTGGCGCGCCCGGTGCTGCTGGTGCACGGCGACACCCACCGCTACCGGTTGGATCGTCCCTGGGACGGCATCGACCTGCGGCGCATCGAGGTGCCGGGGTCGCCGGACGTGGCGTGGGTCCGGGTGCGGGTGGCGCCGGATGCGGCGGCACCGTTCACGGTGGAAGGGCCGAGACGGTGATGCGAGGTCGGGACCCGTGAAGGCTTCACTGCATCCGCTTCGCCACTTCCTCCAGCATCACCTCGGTGGCGCCGCCGCCGATGGCCTGCACCCGGGCATCGCGCGCCATGCGCTCGATGGCGCTCTCGCGCATGTAGCCCATGCCGCCGTGGAACTGCAGGCAGTCGTACATCACCTCGTTCACCAGCGTGCCAGCCAGCGCCTTGATCATGGACACCTCGCGCGCGCACTCCTGGCCCTGGGCGTCGCGCCAGGCGGTCTGGTAGACCAGCGCCTGCACGGCCGCCACCTGCGAGGCGCGATGGGCGAGCTTGTGGCGGATGGCCTGCTTGTCCCACAGCGCGCCGCCGAAGGCCTTGCGGTTGCGCACCCACTCCAGTGTGAGTTCGATGGCCTTCGCGGCCTCGCCCATGGCCTGGGCTCCCAGCACGATGCGTTCGTTCTGCAGGTTCTTCACCAGCGCGTGGAAGCCGCGGTTCTCCTCGCCCAGCAGGTTCTCCGCGGGGATGCGGCAGTCCTGGAACACCAGCTCCGCCGTGTCGCTGGACAGCCAGCCCTGCTTCTTCAGCGGCCGCGCCACCCCGAAGCCCGGCGCGCCCTTCTCCACCACGAACATGGACACCTGGTGGTTGCGGCCGGGCTCGCCGGTCTTGGCGGCCACGAAGTAGATGTCGCCGTGCACGCCGTTGGTGATGTAGAGCTTGGCGCCGTTGAGCACCCACTGGTCGCCCTCGCGGCGCGCGGTGGTGCGCATGGAGGCGAGGTCGGAGCCGGCGTCGGGTTCGGTCATGGCCACCGCCGCGATCTTGCGGCCGGCCACGATGTCGGGCATCCAGCGGTCCTGCTGCGCGGCCGTGCCGGCGTGCCACAGGTGGGGCGCGGCCATGTCGGTGTGCACCAGGACGGTGATGGCGAAACCACCGTAGCTGCTGCGGGCAAGTTCTTCCGCGAGCACCACGCTCGCCATGGTGTCCAGCCCGCTGCCGCCGTGGCGCGGGTCGAAGCGCATGCCAAGAAGCCCCAGCTCGCCCATCTCGCGAAGCACCTCGCGCGGGACGAATCCGGCCTCTTCCCAGGCGTCCGCCTGGGGCAGCACGCGCTCGGCCACGAAGCGGCGGATGGTGTCACGCAGCAGTTCGTGGTCGTGGGAGAACCAGGGCAGGGTTCCGGCGGCGCCGGCGGCGAAGGGTGCGTTCATGGCAGCGGCTTTCGAGGAGGCGGGATCCGGGGCCCGCGCCCTGGTGACACGGCGCGCGCACCTCGGGGAATGCGGCGCTCAGTCCTTGTAGAGCTGGAACTCCATCTCCACCGTGGCGCCCAGCGGCAGCGCCGCCACGCCGATGGAGGTGCGCGCCGGCGGTTCGACGCTCGCGAACACCTCCTCCCAGGCCTTGTTGATCTCGGCGAAGTGATCCATGCGGGTGGTGTAGATGCGCGCCGCCACCAGGTTCTCGAGCCCCAGCCCCCAGTCCGGCAGGCCGAGCTGCAGCAGGTGGAGGATCTGCTTCGCCTCGGCGTAGACGCCACCGGGCACCAGCTGGCCGCTGGCGGGGTCGAGCGCGATCATCCCGGACACGGCGTAGAAGGGCCCTGCCTTGACGCAGGGGCTGTAGCGGAACTTCGGTGCGTACAGCTTGGGCGACTTCAGGATCTCGCGGCTCATGGCGGTCTCGTCCGTGGGTTTCGGGGTCATGCGCGGGACCCTGCCCGCGCCGGGGCCGGAAGCTTCGCGCGTCCGCCCCGCCGACGCAAGGTCCGCCCGCGCGCTCAGCGCCTGCCCGGCCCGCTGCCCCCACCGGAGCCCTTGCCCCGGGCCTGGGCGATGGACTCGGCCAGCTGCCACACGGCCAGTGCGTAGTTCTGCGAGCGGTTGTATCGGGTGATGACCCAGAAGTTGTCCAGGCCCAGCCAGTACTCCGGGCCGCGCTCGCCCTCGTAGAGCAGCAGCGCCGCGTTCTCGCCGTCGCGCAGCGGACGTTCGGGAATCACCCCCGCCTCGGCGAGCTGCGCCTGGCCGAAAGCCGGGCGGATGCCCTGGCGCACCAGCGGTTCGGCCCGCGATGGGTCGGCCACGGTGGCGCGCAGCACCACGTCGCCGGTGAAGCGCCACCCGAAGCGGCTCATGTAGTTCGCCACGCTGCCGATCACGTCCGCCGTGCTGCCCCAGAGGTCGACCCGGCCGTCGCCGTCGAAGTCGCGGGCGTAGGCACGCACGCTGGAGGGAATGAACTGCGGCATGCCCATGGCGCCGGCGTAGGAGCCCTTCACGCCCAGAGGGTCGAGGCGCAGCTCCCGGCACATCAGCACGAAGGCCTCGAGTTCGCCCTGGAAGAAGCTCGCGCGCTGGGGCACGGCGAAGGCGAGCGTGGCCACGGCGTCGATCACGCGGAAGCTGCCGGTGTTGCGACCGTAGAGCGTCTCCACACCCACGATGCTCACCACGAGCTGCTCGGGAACGCCGAACATCTCGCGCGCCTGCCGGAGCCAGGCTTCGTTTTCGTTCCAGAAGCGCACGCCGCCCTCGATGCGCGCCTTCGTGAAGAAGCCCGGCCGGAACTCCTTCCAGGGTCGCGACGTGGCCGGCGCGTTCACGGCCGCGATCACCCCGGCCTGGAACTCGGCGCGCAGCAGCAGCGCGCGCAGGCCATCCTCGTCGAGGGCGCCCTTCGCGGCGGTGCGAACCACCCACTGCTCCATGTCCTCGCGCAGCAGCGCCGGCGCCTCCACGGCGCGCACGGGTGCACCGGCGGCAAGGGCGACGCCGCCCAGCAGCAGGCTGCGGCGCCTCACGGCACCGCGCGGTCGATCACGACCAACACGCCCGAGGCGCCGGGCTTCACCGGCGCGCTGCTGCCCTCGAGGTCGCCGCTCTGCGGCGTGGCATTGCCCGACTTCGAGACGCGCGCGCCCACCACCACCTGCGGGAAGGCCGACAGGTTCATGCCCGGCGCCATGGCCATGGAGTCGTCGAGTGCGAAGGCGGCCGGCAGATCGCTCGCGCGCTTGCGCAGGATCGCCAGCGGCATGCGCGGCCCCTCGGCGGCGCGGGCGAAGATGAACACCGTGTCCTCGGGCGAGGATTTCCCGGCAAGGGCGGCGGCGAGTTCCACGCCGACCTCCACGCCCGCCCCCGCGGCCGCCGCGCCGCCGCCCGCCGGCTTCGCGAGTTCCGCGCGCGCCTCGGCGATCCCGGCGTCCACCGCCTTCGCGAACTCGCTGTCGCCGGGGATCTGCCGGCGCAGGCGCTCGAGGAAACCGATGGCTTCCTTCCAGTCGTTGTTCTGCAGCGCAGCCGACCCGGCCATGGCCAGGGCCTTCTGGTTGTCGGGCTGGCGCTTGAGCACCTGCAGCACGGCCAGCAGCGGCTTGCCGTCGAGGCGGCCGTCCTGGGCCATGGCGCCGGCCTCGGCGTACTCGAGCAGCACCTCGTCGTCCGCGGGGGCCAGCAGCACCGCCTTCTCATAGGCGCGCACGGAGTCCGGGAAACGCCCCAGCATCTGCCAGGCGCGGCCCAGCATCATCCAGCCCTTGGGGTCGTCAGGCTTCTCCTGCATGCGCGCAGCCAGCTTGTTGGCCAGCTCGATCATCTTGCGGCGGTTCTCGGCCTCCTCGGCCGTCATGCCCATGCGGGTGACGGGGTCGAGGGCGGCTGGATTGCCGAGCCAGGCGTAGAGGCCGGCGGCGGCTGCGGGCAGCGCGAGCACGAGCACCACTGCGGGCAGGCGCCCGGTCCCGCGACCGGCAGGGGACGTGGCGGCGGCGCCTGCGCCTTCCTCGAGCACCCGGCGCTCCAGCTCGGATCGGGCCACTGCATGCTGGTCGGGCGCCACCACGCCTCGGGCGAGATCGGCGTCGAGCTCGCGCAGCTGGTCGCGCAGCACGGCGAGGTTGGACCCCTCGGCCGTGAGTTCCGGGGAACGCATCCTGCGCAGGAGCGGCGGCAGCAGGAAGGCCAGCGCGGCCAGCACGAGAGCCGCGGCCGCGGCGGCGAAGGCGATCATGGGAAGGGACGGGAGCCGCGACGAGGCACGGCGTTGGGTGCGCGAAGGCGCGGATTATACAAGCCGCCCCGGCGCCGACCTCAGGTGAAGAAGTAGCGCGTGAGGTGGAAGAACACCGGCGCGGCGAAGCACACCGAGTCGAGCCGGTCGAGCATGCCGCCGTGGCCCTCGATCATGGCACCCCAGTCCTTCACGCCGAAGTCGCGCTTGATGGCCGACATGACGAGGCCGCCGAGGAAGCCCATGAGCGTGATGACGAAGGCCATTCCGGCGGCCTGCCAGAAGGCGAAGGGCGTGATCCACCACAGCGCCGCGCCGATGAAGGTGGCGCTCAGCACCCCGCCCACGAAGCCCTCCACGGTCTTGGAGGGCGAGAGCTGCGGCGCGATCTTGCGGCGTCCGAACAGCTTGCCCCACACGTACTGCAGCACGTCGCTCACCTGCACGGTGAACACCAGGAAGAACAGCAGCATCGGACCGCCCTTCTCGTAGCCGGGGATGTCGAGCATCAGCAGCGCTGGCACGTGGCTCACGCAATAGACCGCGATCATCAGGCCCCACTGGATCTTCGAGGCGCGCTCGAGGAAGCGGTCGGCGTCGGCGGAGGAGATGGCCGCCACGATGGGCAGGAACAGGAACGCGTACACCGGGATGAAGATGGTGAACATCCCGTACCAGTCGCTCCACACGAAGAAGTACTGCAGCGGCAGCACCGTGAAGAATGCGAGGAGCAGCGCCTTGTGGTCGCCACGGGTGGTTGGCGCCAGGGTGATGAACTCGCGCAGCGCGAAGAACGATGCGCCCGCGAACAGCAGCACCATGGCCGCGGGCCCGAGCAGGAAGGCCGCGCCGATCACGACCACCATCACCCACCAGGCGCGGATGCGGGCGTTCAGGTTGGCGATGGTGGGGTCGTCGGGTTCGCCGCGGCGCCGTGCGCGCCAGCGCAGCGCCGCCCCGGCCAGCGAGGCGAACAGCAGCAGCAGGCCCAGGCCCGCGAACAGCAGCAGCGTGTGGCGCTCTCCGCTCACGGGCGCAGCGCCAGCACCGCAGCGCGGGCGCGCGCGAGGAAGACCTCCTTCTCCTCGCCGGCCTCCAGCCGCAGCGGCGCGCCGAAGCGGATCGCGCACAGCAGCGGCACGGGGAACAGCTCGCCCTTGGGCAGCACGCGGCCGATGTTCTCGATCCAGGCGGGCACCAGTTCGGTCTCGGGGCTGCGCCGGGCGAGGTGGTACAGCCCGCTCTTGAAGGGCAGCATCTCGGGGCCGCTGTTGCGCGTGCCCTCGGGAAACAGGATCAGCGAGTCGCCCCGGGCCAGGGCCTCGGCCATGGCGTCGATGGGGTCGCGCGTGCGCTCCCCGCGCGAGCGCTCCACCAGCACGCCGCGAAAAACCCGGTCGATGAGCCAGCTCTTCAGGCCGCCGCGGCCCCAGTAGTCGGCCGCCGCCACCGGCCGGGTCTCGCGCCGGATGCGCGGCGGCAACGCGGCCCAGATGAGGGCGAAGTCGCCGTGGCTGGTGTGGTTGGAGAAGTAGATGCGCTGGGTGCGTACCGGCGCGCAGCCGATCCACAGCGCCTGCACGCCGGTGACGGCCTTGGCGAAGCCGATGATCGCCGCTCCCACGAGACGCGCGAGCATCAACCGCCCCGCTTCTCGCCGAGCGCACCGGCCACGCGATTGCGCACCGTCACCACCAGGAGCGCCGCCACGGCCGGGAACACCGCCCCGAGCCAGGCCCAGGCAGGCATGCCCAGCCCGACGGCGAGCCCCAGCACGCCCAGCACGAAGGCGCGGTCGCTCTTGCCCATGGGCCCGTCGTAGCGACGCGTGGCCCCGATGCCGGGACCCGCGAGGCCGGCCACCTCGGTGAGGGCTGCGAGCCAGATCACCGCCGCCACCCACGTCGCACCGAAGTGCGGGAGCCACGCGAAGGGCAGCAGCAGGGCCGCGTCCGCCACCACGTCGGTGAGTTCGTTCAGGAAGGCGCCCAGGTCGGACTTGTGGCCGAACTCGCGCGCCAGCATGCCGTCGATGGCATTGAGTGCCATGCGCACGAACAGCCAGGGCGGCAGCAGCAGGAAGGCGACGGATTCGCCATTGGCGGCGGCCAGGCAGAGCCCGGCGCCGAGCATCACGGAGACCCCGCAGGCCGCCAGGGTCACCGCGTTGGCGGAGATGCCGGACGCATGGAGGCGCGCCGCGGCCGGACGCAGCAGCGCCTGGAAGCGCGGCTTCAGGGCGTAGATGGTCAGGGGCACGGCCGGGGAGTATAGACGGTGCGTCGCTGCCGCGACGTCCGCGGCAGCGCACCGGCTCAGAACAGGGTCTCGACGTAGATCGAGTTGTAGTTCGAGCCCCCGTCGACGGCCCCGAACAGGTCGGAGAAGCCGAAGATGCCCGAGCGGTGGATCACCGCGAAGCCCAGGAAGGTGTTCTCGAGGCGCTTCACGCGGATGATGTCACCCACGCTCACGTCGATGCTCACGTCGAGATAGTTCAGCAGCTTCGAGGTGTTGGGGTTCTTCTCCTCGATGCTCTGGCGCTCGAGGGTCGGGATCTGCTCCACGTAGGACAGGCCCTCGCCGAAGCCGAAGCGCGTCTTGACGTACTTCGACCAGGGGAAGTGGTAGAAGGCCTTGATGTAGAGGGCACCGCCGTTGAAGTCCGGTTGCAGGCCCTGCTCGAGGTAACGCTTGTAGGCACCCTTGACCCAGATGTCCACGGGCCAGCCCATGAAGCGTTCGTCGAGCAGCTTGCCGAGCTCGAAGCTCCACACGCCGGTGCGCTCTGGGCTCAGCGTCAGGTCGCCGCCTGGAATGATGCCCAGCAGGCTGGCCTCGGCATTCCAGCCGCGCGCCACCCGCAGCGACCAGCGGCCGTCGCCGGTGAGCGGCCCGACGTTGTCGGTTTCGGCCGGTCCGCTGCCGTTGCCGAAGCGGTAGAGGTAGCCGGCGAAGGCGGTGAACACGAACTGCCGGTGGACGATGGGGCTCTGTCCGATCTCGTCGTCGAAGCGGTTGCCGCCGAGGGAGCCATAGAGGTAGCCGTTGGGGGTGAGCTGCCAGGTGGCGTGCACCCCGAGGCGCACGTTCGTGGACGGGCCGGCGGTGTAGGCCGGACGGTCCGGCCGTGCCTCGCCGGGCTGCACGCCGTAGTAGTAGTCCGCCAGGTTCTTGGAGTAGCGGTTCAGCGACAGCGACGGGCGCCAGCGGAGCCGTCCGCTGCCGAAGGTGCGTGCCCAGCCCAGCGACAGTTCCTCGCCGTCGTGGGTGTTCGAGGCGTCCGTGAGCGCCTCGATCGAGAACTCGCCGATGGCCGTGGGGAAGATCGCGTTCAGGCCCGCGTCGAGGGACTGCTCGCGCAGCATGCCCGCGAGGTAGGTGCCGCTCTCCCCCGTGTACCGGGTGAGCCGGAACTGGCCGATGGCCTCGAGCTTGAAGCGCTCGCGGTCCACCAGCACGTAGCCGCCACGGGTGCCGCGCAGGTAGGCGCGCTTTCCCTCGTACGACATGAGCGGCAGCAGGTCGACGATCGCCGACTGGCCGCGATAGGGCGTCTCCTCCATGCGCATGCCAACCCCCAGCCCCCAGCGACCGTCCTTCTCGGGCAGCAGGCCGCGCTGGATGACGGTGGCGTCGGAATCGGCCCGCGCAGGACCGGCGAGGGCGAGGACGACCGGGGCGAGCAGCAGGGCGGCGCGGCAGGTCCCGGCGGGACGGCCGGCCCGGCGTTGGGACGGGGCGGGAGTCATGGGCGGCGCGGAGTGTCTCACGGAATCGCGCCGTCGCGCTCGCACCGGAAAGTGACGGCGCCCGGGGTTCAGGCCGGTCGCGGCCGCGCCCGGCCGCGCACCGGCCGCGCCGGCGTGGCCGGCGGCACGAGCCCCGGCAGGGGCAGTGCCGTCTGGTACTTCACCTGCTTGAGCGCGAAGCTCGACTGGATGTTCCCCACCCCGGGCACTCGCGACAGGAAGTTGACGATGAAGTCCTGCAGCGAGGGGATGTCCGCCACGACCACCCGCAGGAAGTAGTCAGAGTCGCCGGTCATCAGGTAGCACTCCATCACCTCCGGACGCTCCAGCATGGCGGTCTCGAAGCGCTCCAGCGCCGACTCGGTCTGGCGCTCCAGCCGCACCCGGATGAACACGCTCACCTGCAGGCCGAGGCGGCGAGGGTCGAGCAGCGTCACGTAGCGCGAGATGAGGCCGGCCTCCTCGAGGGCGCGCACGCGCGCCAGGCACGGCGAGGGCGAGAGATTCACGGCCCGGGCGAGTTCCACGTTGGTGATGCGCGCGTCGCGCTGCAACCGGTCGAGGATGCGCCAGTCGATCTGGTCGAGTTGCAGCAGGTCCTGCTGTCGGGTTGGCATCGAGCGGAATCTCCTGCGGTTTTCGAGCAAGGTGTGCAGGATAATCGAAACCCCGTGCTCCCGGCGGGGCACTAACATGCGGCCCGTCCCCTGCATCGGCGTGCCCCGCGCGCGCGAGCCCCTTCCCTTCCGGAGCGCCCCATGACCGACCTTTCCGACCTGTCCCAGTTCGACGCCGCCGGCCTGTGGCGCGTCCCGCCCCGGGACACCGACCCCGTGGAGACCCGCGAGTGGGTCGAGGCGCTGGAGATGATCGTGGAAGCCGAGGGGCGCGGGCGCGCCACCTTCCTGCTGCGCACCCTGCTCGACCACGCGCGCCGGCTGCGCATTCCCATGCCGCCGGTGCTCAACACGCCCTACGCCAACACCATTCCGCTGGCCGAGCAGCCCCAGTTCCCCGGCAACCTGGAGCTGGAGCAGCGGCTGATCGCCCTGGTGCGATGGAACGCGCTCGCCATGGTGGTGCGCGCCAACCGCGCCCACGCCGAGCTCGGCGGCCACATCGCCAGCTACGCCTCGGCGGCCGAACTGTTCGAGGTGGGCTTCAACCACTTCTTCCGCGCCGGCCAGCAGGGCGACCTGGTCTACTTCCAGCCCCATTCCGCGCCCGGGGTGTACTCGCGCGCCTTCCTGGAGGGCCGGCTGTCCGCCGACCACCTGGACAACTACCGCCGCGAGACCGGCGGCCGCGGCCTGTCCAGCTACTGCCACCCCTACCTCATGCCGGAGTTCTGGCAGTTCCCCACCGGGTCCATGGGGCTGGGACCGCTCACCGCCATCTACCAGGCGCGCTTCATGCGCTACCTGCAGGACCGCGGCCTGCTCGACACCAGCGGCCGCAAGGTCTGGTCCTTCGTGGGCGATGGCGAGATGGACGAGCCCGAGTCGCTCGCCGGCCTGTCGCTGGCCGCGCGCGAGGGCCTGGACAACCTGATCATGGTGGTGAACTGCAACCTGCAGCGCCTGGACGGCCCGGTGCGCGGCAACGGCTCCATCGTCCAGGAGCTCGAGGGCCTGTTCGCCGGCGCCGGCTGGCACGTGATCAAGCTCATGTGGGGAAGCGACTGGGACGCACTGTTCGCCCGCGACCACGACCAGGTGATCCTCAAGCGGCTGCACGAGATGGTGGACGGCGAGCTGCAGAGCTACGCCGCCCATGACGGCCGCTTCAACCGCGAGCACGTGTTCAACAAGTACCCCGAGCTCAAGGCACTGGTGGCGCACCTCTCCGACGACGACATCGACCGGCTCAAGCGCGGCGGCCACGACCCGGTGAAGATCTACGCCGCGTACCACGCCGCCATGGCCCACAAGGGCCGCCCGGTGGTGATCCTGGCCCAGACCAAGAAGGGCTTCGGCATGGGGCAGGCCGGCCAGGGCAAGATGACCACCCACCAGCAGAAGAAGCTCGACGACGAGGCGCTGCTTGCCTTCCGCGACCGCTTCTCGCTGCCGCTCACCGACGAGCAGGTGACCTCGGTGGCCTTCCACCGGCCAGCCGACGACAGCCCGGAGATGAAGTACCTGCACGCGCGCCGCCAGGCGCTGGGCGGCTACCTGCCCGCGCGCCAGCCACGCGGGCCCGAGCTGCCGGTGCCGCCGCGCGAGACCATCGCCCGTGCCCTCGAGGGCACTGCCGGCCGCGAGCAGTCCACCACCATGGTGTTCGTGCAGCTCCTGTCCCAGTGGTTGAAGGACCCGAAGATCGGCCGGCACATCGTGCCCATCGTGGCCGACGAGGCGCGCACCTTCGGCATGCAGGCGCTGTTCCGCCAGGTGGCGATCTACTCCTCCGTGGGCCAGCTCTACGAGCCCGAGGACAAGGACGAGCTGCTGTACTACAAGGAGGCCAAGGAAGGGCAGATCCTCGAGGAGGGCATCAGCGAGGCCGGCGCCATCTCCTCCTGGCTCGCCGCCGCCACCAGCTACAGCGTGCACGGCGTGCCCATGCTGCCCTTCTACATCTTCTATTCCTGCTTCGGCTTCCAGCGCATCGGCGACCTCGTGTGGGCCGCCGGCGACTCGCGCGCCCGCGGATTCCTGCTCGGCGCCACGGCCGGGCGGACCACGCTCTCCGGCGAGGGGCTGCAGCACGAGGATGGATCGAGCCACCTGCTGTTCTCCACCGTGCCCAACTGCGTCGCCTACGACCCGGCCTTCGGCTACGAGGTGGCGCTGATCGTGCGCGACGGCGCCCGGCGCATGCTGGAGGCGCAGGAGGACGTGTTCTATTACGTCACCGTGATGAACGAGAACTACGCCCACCCGGCCATGCCCGAGGGTGCGGAGGAAGGCATCCTGCGCGGCATGTACCGGCTGCGGCCATCCGCGAAGCAGGGCAAGGCACCGCGCGCCCAGCTGCTGGGCTCGGGCACCATCCTGCGCGAGGTGCTCGCGGCCGCCGAACTGCTCGAGGCCGACTGGGGCGTGGCGGCGGACACCTGGAGCGTCACCAGCTTCACCGAGCTGCGCCGCGAGGGGTTGTCCGTGGAACGAGCCAACCGCTTCTCCGCCGGCGAGCCCGCGAAGACCTGGGTGGAGCGCTGCCTCGGGCCCACCGAGGGCCCGGTGATCGCCGCCACCGACTACATGCGCGCCCTGCCCGACGCCATCCGCACCTGGGTGCCACGCCGCTACGTCACGCTGGGCACCGATGGCTTCGGGCGCAGCGACACGCGCGCGGCACTGCGCAGCTTCTTCGAGGTGGATCGCCATCACGTGGTGGTGGCCACGCTGCGCGCGCTCGCCGACGAGGGCAAGGTCAAGGGCGAGGTCGTGGCCCAGGCCGTGGCGAAGTACGGCATCGACGCGTCGCGGCCCGATCCCTGGGCGGCCTGAGGGAAGCAGCCCCCCGGCGGGCAGGCCGCACGCAAGGGACGACCCCTGCGCAGTTCCACCGGCAGTGCGCCGTTCTCCCGGCGGAGTCCGGCGTCCAGCCCCTCAGGCCGCCCGTTTCCCCATCAGGCCGAGCCGTGCGGCCAGGGCGAGCACGCCGCACGCCGCGATGATCGCCGCCATGGGCACGGCCGTGCCGTCGTGCAGGTGACCCACCACCGAGCCCGCCACGGCCGCGGCGCCGAACTGCACCGTGCCCAGCAGCGCCGAGGCGCTGCCGGCCTTCTCGGGAAACGGCGCCATGGCGAGCGCCGCCGCATTGGCGTAGGTGAACCCCAGGCTCGTCACGTAGCCGAACAGCGGCACGAGCAGCAGCGGCAGTCCGCCCGTGCCGCTCCACGCCACCGCCAGGAGAGCGAGGCCGCAGGCTGCCGTCACGCCGTTGGCCACGCCGAGGATCGTCGCGGCGGGATGGTGGTGCAGCAGCCATCGATTGAGCTGCGATCCGCCGATGATGCCCAGCGCGTTCAGCCCGAACAGCCAGCCGTAGTGCTGTGCCGGCACGCCGTACACCTGGATGAACACGAAGGGCGAGCCCGAGATGTAGGCGAACATGCCGGCCTGCGCCAGCCCGCCCGCGAGCGCCGGGCCGAGGAAGCGCCGGTCGCGGGCCAGGCCCGCGAAGATCCGCAGGCTGCCGGCCAGCCCGGGACGCACCGTGTGCGCCGGCCGTGTCTCCGGCAGCCCGGTGGCCGCGGCCAGCAGGCAGGCCAGCCCGAACAACGCCAGTGCGGCGAAGATCCAGCGCCAGCCGGCCCACACCAGGATCGCGCCCCCGGCCAGTGGCGCGAGTATGGGTGCCACGCCCATCACCAGCATGAGCAGCGAGAGCATGCGCGCGGCGGCCTGCGGCTCGAACAGGTCGCGCACCACCGCGCGCGCGATCACCACGCCCGCGCAGCCCCCCATCGCCTGCAGGAAGCGCCACGCCACCAGCGCCTCGATGGAACCGGCCAGCGCGCATCCCGCGCTCGCCGCCACGTAGAGCGCGATGCCCGCCAGCAGCGGCGGTCGCCGGCCGTGGCGATCGGCCAGCGGCCCGTACAGCGCCTGGCCCAGTGCCAGCCCGAGGAAGAACGCCGACAGCGTGAGCTGCACCGCCGCCGTGTCGGTGGCGAAGTCGCGCGCCAGCGCGGGCAGGCTCGGCAGGTACATGTCGATGGACATGGGCGAGAACGCCGAGAGGGCGCCGAGGATCAGCGTGAGGCGCAGGCCGTGGCGGGACATGGTGGGTGGTGGGAGGCGGCGCGACGGCGCGACCGCCCGGCCACGATAGCAGCCCCATCACGGCGTGGTCACGTGACAGGTGTAGGGTCGAGGCCATGACCCCTGTCCTTGCTGCCACCGCCAGGCTGGCCCGCAGGTCCGCCGTGGCCGGCGGCGTGTTCCTCTCCACGCTCTTGCACACCGGACCCGCCATGGCCCAGTGGCGCTGGCCCACCCTCGACGGCCGCGAGCCGCTGGTGATCGCGCATCGTGGCGCCTCGGGCATCCTGCCGGAACACACCCTGGAGGCCTACGCCGCCGCCATCGAGCAGGGCGCTGACTTCATCGAACCCGACCTGGTTGCCACCCGTGACGGCCATCTCGTGGCGCGCCACGAGCCCATGCTCGGCGACACCACGGACGTGGCCTCGCGCCCGGAGTTCCGTGACCGCCGTCGGACCCTGGATGTGGATGGCGTCACGGTCACCGACTGGTTCAGCGTCGACTTCACGCTGGACGAGTTGCGCACGCTGCGCGCGGTCCAGCCCCGCCCGGGCCGGCCGAAGCAGCACGACGGCCTGTACGGCATCGCCACCTTCGAGGAGGTCCTCGACCTGGCACTGCGGTTCGGGCGCGAGCGCGGCCGGCCGGTGGGCGTGTATCCGGAAACCAAGCATCCCGGCTGGCACGCCGCACTGGGCCTGCCGCTGGAGCCGCCATTGCTGTCGGCGCTGCGCTCGCGCGGCCTGGACCGGCGGGACTCTCCCGTGTTCATCCAGTCCTTCGAGACCGCCAACCTCAAGGTTCTGCGGGCGCTCACGCAGGTGCGCCTGGTGCAGCTGCTGGGTGCCAGCGGACAGGCCCTGGAGGGCACGCCGCGCTTCGACGGTCCCGGCGGACGCCCCGCCGACCTGGCGCGCGCCGGTGACCGGCGCAGCTACGCCGACCTCGTCACGGACGCGGGCCTGCGGGAGATCGCCACCTACGCGGACGGCATCGGCCCGTGGAAGCGACTGATCCTGCCGTCCCTGGGCATCGACCGCGACGCCGACGGCCTCGCCGACGACGTCAACGGCGATGGCCGTGTCGACGAGGCCGATCGCCGGCTGGGCGCGCCCGGCGACCTGGTGCGCCGCGCCCACGCTGCGGGACTGCTGGTGCATGCGTGGACCTTCCGAAGCGAGCCCGCCACGCTGGCGGCAGAGCATGCTGGCAGCGGCGCGCACGAGATCGAGACCTTCCTCTCGCTGGGCGTGGACGGAGTGTTCGGAGACTTCCCGGACGTGGCCGTGGCGGCCCGCGAATCCTTCGCCCGACGGGCGGGGCCGCCGGTCAGCGCGGACCGATGACGGGCGAGACCGGATCCCCGGGCACCACCGGCGACTGACGCTCCACCGGCGTCGTGCCGCGCGAGAAGCTGCGTGGCCCCTGGTTGTGCACGCGAGCCCAGATCAGGTCCGGGTCGGCCGCGAAGCTGCTGGCGCGCTCGAACGGGCCGTGCGACACACGGGAGCACGGCGCCTCAGGCCGGCATCCGCGAAGAACTCCACGCTGGTCTCGGACAGGCCGCGGACGCGCCACATGGCCTCAACCCTCGAGCAGCCGCCGGGCGCGCTCGGACTCCTCTCCCGACAGCCCGGCCGGCGCCTCGGCCACGGCCTTGCGCCGCCTGGCGAGGTAGACGAACAGCCCTCCGACGGCCGCGAGCAGCAGCAGGAACGGCCCCGCCCACAGCAGCACGGTGGTGGCCTTCACGGGTGGGCGGTAGAGCACGAAGTCCCCGTAGCGCTCGGTCATGAAGGCCTTGACCTCCGCCTCGGACTTGCCGGCGGACAGCATGTCGCGCACCTGGTTGCGCAGGTCGACGGCAAGGTCCGCATGGGAGTCGGCCAGCGACTGGTTCTGGCACACAAGGCAGCGCAGCTCGGCGGACAAGATCATGACGCGCTTCTCCAGCGCGGGATCGGGCGCGGCCGGTGCGGCCGTGTCGGCGCCGTGCGCGGCGAGGGCGACGGCGAGCAGCAGCCAGGCGGCAGCGCGGCGCGCCCTCATCCCTGCAGCTTCCTCACGAGCGGCAGGATGCGCTCCTGCAGCACCTGGGGCGTGACGGGACCGATCTGCTTGAAGCGGATGGTGCCATCGCGGTCGATCACGTAGGTCTCGGGCACCCCGTACACGCCATAGTCGATGCCCACGCGGCCGTCGGCGTCCATGCCGGAGACCGCATAGGGATTGCCGAGCTGTTCCAGCCACTTGAGCGCGTCCTCGCGGCGGTCCTTGTAGTTCAGGCCCACGATGGGCACCACCTTCGCCTTGCCCAGCTCCACGAGCAGCGGATGCTCCTCCCGGCACGACACGCACCACGACGCCCAGACGTTGAGCAGCCACACCTGCCCCTTCATGTCGGCGGCGGCGATGCGGGTGCCGGGCTGGTGCAGCTGTTCGAGGCTGAAGGCCGGCGCGGGCTTGTCCACCAGCGGCGAGGGCACCTCGCGCGGGTTGAGCTTGAGGCCCACGGCGAGGAAGCCCACCAGCACCACGAACAGCGCCAGCGGCACGAGGAAGCGGGTGCGCATGCTCAGGCGCCCGCGGCTGCCGTGGCGGCGCGGGCGGTGGCAGCCTCCCGGCGCGCGGCGCGATACCGACGGTCGGTGAGGGCGAGCAGCCCGCCGAAGGCCATCATGAAGCAGCCGCCCCAGATCCAGTCGATGAAGGGCTTGTGGTAGACGCGCACGATCCAGGCGCCCTCGCCCACCGGCTCGCCGAGCGAGACGTACAGGTCGCGGGTGAGTCCGGAGTCCATGTCCGCCTCGGTCATGGGCATGTTCGTCACGTGGTAGAGGCGCTTCTCGGGGCGCAGCACGAGGCGCTCGCGACCGTCCCTCAGCACCGTGACCCGTCCCACCGTCGATTCGTAATTGGGCCCGTCGCGCCGCTCGAAGCCGTCGAGGCGGAAGCCGTAGCCGCCCACCTCCACGATGTCGCCCGGTTTCATCTTCACGTCCTTCTCGGTCTCGTAGCCGCGGACCAGGGTGACGCCGATCACGAACACCGCCACGCCGCAGTGGGCGAGCAGCATGCCCCAGTAGCCGCGCGGCTGGGCGGCGAGCGCACGGGCCGTGGTGGCGCCGGAGGCCCTGAGCTGCGCCACGCGCTCGCGGACATTCACCACCGTGGTGGTGAGGATCCAGAAGGCCAGCAGCAGCCCGAGGAACACCATGGGCGAGAAGCGCCCCATTAGGAAGGGCACGACCAGGGCGCTCGCCACCGTCACGGCGGCGGCCCAGCGCAGCCGCGCCACCAGGTCTGGCAGCTCGGCCTTCTTCCAGCGCGCGATGGGCCCCACGCCCATCAGGAACAGCGCCGGCGCCATCAACGGCACGAACACCACTTCGAAGTAGGGCGGGCCCACGGAGATCTTGCCGAGATCCAGGGCGTCCAGGAACAGCGGGTAGAGGGTGCCGAGCATCACCGAGCCGGCGGCCGTGAGCAGCAGCACGTTGTTGGTGAGCAGGGCCGACTCGCGCGACACCAGGTCGAAGCGACCGCCCAGGCCCACCCGGGGCGCGCGCCAGGCGAACAGCGCCAGGGAGCCGCCGATCACCACCGCGAGGAAGCCGAGGATGAAGATGCCGCGCTTGGGATCGGTGGCGAAGGCGTGCACGGACGTGAGCACGCCGGAGCGCACCAGGAAGGTGCCCAGCAGGCTCATGCTGAAGGCGAGGATCGCCAGCAGCACAGTCCAGATCTTGAAGCCGCCGCGCTTCTCGGTGACCGCCAGGGAGTGCATCAGGGCCGTGCCCACGAGCCAGGGCATGAAGGATGCGTTCTCCACCGGATCCCAGAACCACCAGCCGCCCCATCCCAGCTCGTAGTAGGCCCAGGCACTGCCCAGGCAGATGCCGATGGTGAGGAACATCCACGCGGCGGTGGTCCAGGGGCGCGACCAGCGAGCCCAGGTCGCGTCGAGCTGGCCGCCCAGCAGCGCGGCGACGGCGAAGGCGAAGCACACCGAGAAACCCACGTAGCCCATGTAGAGCATGGGCGGGTGGATCACCATGCCCGGATCCTGCAGCAGCGGGTTCAGGTCGCGGCCGTCCTCGGCCATGGGAAGCAGGCGCTCGAAGGGATTGGAGGTGGCGAGCATGAACACCAGGAAGCCGATGC
>CAZXJW010000032.1:7796-18432 GCA_964641005.1 uncultured Rhodocyclaceae bacterium | reverse complement strand
GAAGGCCGACCTGGCGATGTACCACGCCAAGGAATCCGGCAGGAACGGCTTCAGGTTCTTCGACCAGGAGTTCAACGACCGGGTGGCCGAGCGCTTCGGCTTCGAGACCAGCCTGCGCCGCGCCCTCGGCGGGCCGGACCTGCTGCTGGGCTACCGCCCCGTCGTGGATGCCGCGGGCAGGATGGCGGGCCTGGTGGCCGAGATCGAATGGCAGCACCCGGAGAAGGGCCGCCTGGGTGCCGACGAATTCCTGCCCCGCGCCCTCGAGTCGGGACTGGCCGGGCCGCTGTACGACTGGCTGCTGCGCACCACCACCTTCCAGCTTCGCGCCTGGGATGGCTCGGGGCTCGGCGCGCCCTGGCTGCTGCTGCCGGTGGACGCCGGCGTGTTCGAACGCGCCGGACTGGTGGAGACGGTGCGCGAGTCCCTCGCCCAGACGCGGCTCGACCCGGCGCGGCTGGTCATCGCCCTGGGAGGGCTCACGGCGCAGGTGGATCGCGCGCGCCTGCTGCCCGTGCTGGCGATGCTCCAGGGCCTCGGCGTGCGCCTGGCGCTGGATGGCTTCGGCAGCGGGCGGGTGTCGCTCGCGGACGTGGCGGACGTGCCGGTGCGCATGGTGCGCATGGTCGCGCCCCCGGCCGGCGACGAGGACGCCAGTGCGCTCGCGGCAGCCCTGCTGCGCATGGTCCACGGGCTGCGCCTGCAGGCCGTGGCCGGCGGCGTGGCCGATGCCGCGGCGCTGCGAAGGGCGCGCGAACTGGGCTTCGACTTCGTGTCAGGAGACGGCGTCGCGGGGGTGGTGCACGCCGAGGACGTGGTGGAGACGGCGGCGAGGCTCGCCGCCGCCGCCGGCGCGCACCCATGAACGGCTTCGCCGCCTTCGCCCTGGCTTGCGCGGCGGTGTCGCTGGCCGCCGGGCTGGCCCTGCTGCTGCGTGAACGGCGCGGCGCGGCGCCGATGCATTTCGCCATCGCGGCCACCACGGCGCTTCTGCAACTGTCCATCGGCAGGGTCCTGTCCGCGCCCGATGCGGCCAGCGCGGAGTCCTGGGCGCGGGTGGGCATGCTGGCGCTGGTGCTCTATGCCCCGTTGCTGCAGACGCTTGGTTCGAGGCTGGCGGGATTTCGCCGCCACCCGCACTGGCCGGAGTTCGTCGCGTGGGCCGTGGCGGGCGTGCTGGTGGCGCTGCTGCACGGGCCGTGGGCGGTGGCGCGGATGGTCGAGCATCCCTGGGGCTGGTATCCGCTCTACGGTCCCGCGGGGGTCGCCCTCGTCGTG
Organism: uncultured Rhodocyclaceae bacterium; assembly: GCA_964641005.1. Lineage (GTDB taxonomy): Bacteria > Pseudomonadota > Gammaproteobacteria > Burkholderiales. Next base: position 17,154 of record CAZXJW010000032.1, on the reverse strand, counting down.
CTGCTCTGGTCCTCCGTGCTGCTGTGCCTGTGGTGGCTGGGCGGCATGGCGAGGCGCGGCATTCCCGGCACGTCCGGCGTGCGTCGCGCGCGCGGCCTGCTCGTCTCGCTGCTGGTGTCCGGGCTCGCGGCGCTCGACTTCCTGCCGGTGTTCGGGCTGCCCGGCGTGCCGGTGTTCCATGCGTCGCTCACGGTCGCCCTGGTGCTGGTGACGGCCATGGCGTGGCGCCACGGGCTGGCGGAACCCGAGCCCGTCCTGGCCGTGGAGGAGTACCTCGAGCACGGCGGCGCCGGGGTGCTGGTGCTGGATGCCGACGGCATCGTGCGCATGGCCAACGAGGCCGCTGCGCGGCTCCTGGACGTGCCACTCGCGAAGCTGCGCCATAGGCGCCCCGACCCCGAGGTGGCGCGGGTGATCCACGGGGAGGATCGCCCGCCGCCGTTCCCGCCGGGCAACGTGAGCGGCGCCCAGCGCCTGTTCCTCGGCAACGACGGCGCGCGCCGCTTCCTGAACGTGAGCATCTCCCTCGTGACCGCGCCCGGCCGCCCCTCGCGCCTGGCCGTGGTGACGCTGCACGACGTGACACCCATCGTGGCCGCGAAGGAGCAGATCAACCGGCTGGCCCACTACGATCCGCTCACCAACCTCCCCAACCGCCTGCTGCTCAAGGAGCGCTTCGCGCGCGCCATCGGCGCGGCCGACCGGGCGGGCGCCATGGCGGCGGTGCTGTTCCTCGACCTCGATCGATTCAAGCAGGTCAACGACTCCCTCGGCCACGAGGCCGGCGACGAGTTGCTGCGGAACGTCGCGAGCCGGATCGGAACCTGCATCCGCGACTCCGACGACCTCGTACGGCACGCCTCGGGCGATGCCGGGTCCACGGTGGCGCGGCTGGGCGGCGACGAGTTCGTGGTGCTGGTCTCGCCGGTGGACGGGGCGGAGGGCGTGGCGGCGGTGTGCAGGCGAATCCTCGGCGAACTGGAGCGGCCCTTCGCCCTGTCCAGCGGCATCGAGGTGAACTCGGGCACCTCCATCGGCGTGTCCCTCTATCCCGGCGACGGGCGTGACGCCGACACTCTGCTGCGTCACGCCGACACTGCCATGTACCACGCCAAGGCCGGAGGCCGGCAGACCTTCAAGTTCTTCGACGAGCAGATGAATCGCGCGGCGCGTGAGCGCGTGGCGCTCGAGTCGCGCGTGCGCGAGGCCTTCGCCGATGGCAGCCTCGTGCTGCGCTACGAACCCGTCGTCTCGCTCGGCGAAGCGAGGGTGGTGGCCCTGGACGCGCAGCCCCGCTGGACGGGCGAGGGCGACCCGCACGACGAGCGTGCGCTTCTGGCGGTGGTGGAGAGCACGCCGCTGGCCGAGCCCTTCGCCAGCTGGCTGCTCGATGCGGTCCTGCGCGACATGCGCACGCTTCATGGCGCCGGTCTGGACGACGTTTCGGTCATGCTCGCCCTGCCCGCCGTGCTGCTGGAGCGCGCGGACTTCGTGGAAGCGCTGTGCGCGCGCCTGGCTGCGGGCGGCATCGCGCCTGCGCGGCTGCTGCTGCGCGTGGGGTCGGGCGCGCCGGTGTCGCGGCGCGCCGACGCGGCCCTCGACGCGTTGCGCGCGCTCGGCGCGGGGCTCGTGCTGGACGATTTCGGGCGCGGGCGCATGCCGATGCTCGAGCTGCGCGAGCGGCCCTTCACCATGGCGCGCATCCACGCCGCCAGCCTCGCCTCGGGCGAGGACGGCAGGCCGGTGGCGCGGGCGCTGATCGAGCTGGCCGAGGGTCTCGGCCTCGACGTGGCCTACACGGGCGTGGCCAGCGACGCGGACGCGCTGCTGCTGCACGTGGCCGGCTGCCGGCTGCTGCAGGGCCCGCTGTTCGGCGGGGCGTTGCCGGTGGGCGCGGTGGGCGATGCGGTGGGCGCCGTTTCCCGGCGCATGGACAGCCGGGACGAGGCGCTGGCGCAGTAGAATCGCGCCTCCCTTTCCGCTTCGCCTCTCCGGGACCTTCCCCATGTCCGACCGAGCCTTCGGCTTCGGCACGCTGTGCCTGCATGCCGGCCAGATCCCCGATCCGGCCACCGGCGCGCGTGCCGTGCCCATCTACCAGACCACCTCCTACGTGTTCGACTCCGCCGAGCACGCCGCCAGCCTGTTCAACCTGCAGACCTTCGGCAACGTGTACTCGCGTCTGTCGAACCCCACGGTGGCGGTGTTCGAGGAGCGGGTGGCGGCGCTGGAGAACGGCCGCGCCGCGCTTGCGCTCGCATCGGGGCAGGCAGCGCAGATGACGGCGCTGCTCACCCTGCTCGAGGCCGGCGACGAGCTGGTGTCCTCGTCCACGCTCTATGGCGGCACGTACTCGCAGTTCGAGGTGAACTTCCGCCGCATGGGCATCGACACGAAGTTCGTGCACCCCGACGACCCGGAGAACTTCCGCCGGGCCATCACCCCGAAGACGAAGGCGCTGTATGCCGAGACCATGGGCAATCCCGGCATCAACGTGCTCGACATCGAGGCCGTGGCCGCCATCGCCCGCGAGGCCGGCGTGCCGCTGGTGATCGACAACACCTTCGCCTCGCCCTACCTGTGCCGGCCGCTGGACTTCGGCGCCGACATCGTGGTGCACTCGGCCACCAAGTTCATGGGCGGACACGGCACCACGATGGGCGGGGTCGTCGTCGAGTCCGGGCGCTTCCCGTGGGACAACGGCAAGTTTCCCGGCATGGTCGAACCCTCGCGCGGCTACCACGGCGTGCGCTTCTTCGAGACCTTCGGAGACTTCGCCTACACCATGAAGTGCCGGATGGAGACGCTGCGCACCCTCGGTCCCTGCCTGTCGCCGCTCAACGCCTTCCTGCTGCTGCAGGGCCTCGAGACGCTGCACGTGCGCATGGACCGCCACGTGGCCAACGCCATGGCGGTGGCGCAGTTCCTCGAGGCGCATCCGCGCGTGAAGTGGGTCAATTTCCCCAGCCTGCCCTCCAGCCCCTACCACGCGCTCGCGAAGAAGTACCTGCCGAAGGGCTCGGGCGCCATCATGACCTTCGGCATCCAGGGCGGCGCGGCCGCCGGCGAGCGCTTCATCGAGGCGGCCCAGATGCTCTCGCACCTGGCCAACGTGGGCGACGCCAAGACGCTGGTGATCCACCCTGCCTCCACCACCCATCGCCAGCTCTCCGAGGAGGAGCAGATCCGCGCCGGCGTCTCGCCGGACATGATCCGCCTGTCGGTGGGCATCGAGGACATCGACGACATCCTCTGGGACATCGGGCAGGCGCTCGACAAGTCGGCCGGTTGACCACGATGGCGCGGCGGTTCCGCCGCGGGAGCGCGTCGCGGTGAACGGCATTGTCGTGCCGGTGGCGGTGACGCTGGCGATCCAGGCCATGGTGTCGGGGGCGGTGTTCACGCCACCGGTGCTCGCGCCCGTGGCCGCGGGCGAGCTGGGCGTGGCCGCCAGCAGCGTGGGCCTGTCCACGGTGCTCATCTACCTGAGCGCCGCCTTCGCCGCGCCGGCCAGCGGCGGCGTGATCGCGCGGCTGGGTCCCATGCGCACCAGCCAGGCCTGCCTGCTGCTCGTGGCCGCGGGGCTGTGTGCCATGGCGCTGGGGCATCCGCTCGCCGCCGCGCTGGGCGCGGCGCTCATCGGCCTGGGCTACGGTCCGATCACGCCGTCCTCCTCGGCCATCCTCAACGAGCGCACGCCGCCCAACTGGCGCGCGCTGGTGTTTTCCATCAAGCAGACCGGCGTGCCGGTGGGCGGTGCCCTGGCCGGCGCGCTGGTGCCCCTGCCGCTGGCGGCGGCGGGCTGGCGCATGGCGGCGCTGGCCGTGGCGGCCTGCGCCTGTCTGCTGGCGTTGCTCGTGCAGCCGCTGCGCGCGGTGGCGGACGCGGCGCGCGATCGCTCGGCGCCCGTCGGCCGCCACGGGCTGCTCGGGCCGCTGCGCATGGTGTGGCGTCACGCGCAGCTGCGCCGCATGGGGCTCGCCTCCTTCGCCTACTCGGGAATGCAGATGTGCCTGGGGTCCTACCTGGTGGTGCTGCTCCACGACGTGGCCGGCTTCAGCGTGCCCGCGGCCGGCGCCGCGCTGGCGGTGGCCATGGCGGGAGGCATCCTTGGGCGCATCGGCTGGGGCATCGTGGCCGACCATGGCGTGCCGCCGCGGCGCCTGCTGGGCGCGCTGGGCATCGCCATGTCGGCCATGGCCTTCCTGGTGCCCTTCGTGGGGCCGCACTGGCCCTGGGGCGCGGTGCTGGTCATGGCCTTCGCCTTCGGCGCCACGGCGGTGGGCTGGAACGGCGTGCACCTATCCGAGATCGCGCGGCTCGCGCCGCCCGGCGAGGCGGCCAGCGCCACGGGCGGCTCGCTCGCCCTCACCTTCAGCGGCGTGGTGTTCTCGCCGCTGCTGGTGTGGGGCTCGGTGGGCGCCGGATGGGGCTACGGCGCAGGTTTCGTGCTGGTGGGGCTGCTCACGCTGTGGCGCGGTCTGGTGCTGGTGGGCGACGGCGGGCGCTGAGGTCCGCGCTTCTGCTAACGTGCGCTTCCCGCCGCCGCCACGAGACGACGAAGCCATGAACACGCCCGACACCGCATCGCCCGGACCCCTCGACGCCGCGCTGCTGCCCGCGGGCGTGCGCGCCCGCATCGTCCCCGGTGTGAACGGTCTTGCCATGCACGTGCTCGAAGCCGGCCACGAGACGCCCGCGCGTCCCCTGGTGCTGCTGCTGCACGGTTTCCCGGAGCTTGCCTGGAGCTGGCGCAAGGTGATCCCCGCGCTGGCGGCCGCCGGGTACCACGTGGTGGCGCCCGACCTGCGCGGCTACGGCCGCACCACGGGCTGCGACACGTCCTTCGACGGCGACGTGCGCCAGTTCCGCATGTTCAACCTGGTGATCGACGTGCTCGCGCTGGTGCGCGCGCTCGGCCGCGACCGGGTGCACGCACTGGTGGGTCACGACTTCGGCTCGCCGCTGGCCGCATGGTGCGCGCTGTCGCGCCCGGACGTGTTTCCGGCCGTGGCGCTGATGAGCGCGCCCTTCGGGGGGCCGCCGGCGCTGGACGCCTTCGATCCCGTGCCCGGTGCGGTGGACATCCATGCCGCGATGGCGGCGCTCGATCGGCCCCGCAAGCACTACCAGTGGTACTACTCCACCCGCGAGGCGGACGCGCACATGCGCCACTGCCCGCAGGGGCTGCACGCCTTCCTGCGCGCCTACTACCACCACAAGAGCGCCGACTGGCCCGACAACCGGCCCGAGCCGCTGGGCGGATGGACCGCCGCGGAGCTCGCGCGCCTGCCCACTTATTACATCATGGACCTGCACGAGGACATGGCTGCCACGGTGGCGCCGCACATGCCCACGCCCGCGCAGGTGGCCGCGTGCCGCTGGCTCACCGAGGCGGATCTGGCCGTGTACGCCGGGGAGTTCGCGCGCACCGGCTTCCAGGGCGGCCTGCAGTGGTACCGCTGCATGACCTCGCCGGCCATCGCCACGGAGCTGCGGTTGTTCGCCGGCAGGTCCATCGACGTGCCGGCATTGTTCGTGGCAGGGCGGCAGGACTGGGGCGTGTACCAGCGCCCGGGGGATTTCGAGCGCATGCAGGGCAGGGGCTGCACCGACCTGCGCGGCTGCCACCTGATCGAGGGGGCCGGCCACTGGGTGCAGCAGGAACAGGCGGGGCGCGTGAACGAACTGCTGCTGGAGTTCCTCGCCGCGCCGCGCTGAGCGACGCAGCGTCCGGCCGGACTCAGCCGGCCTTGGCGGGCCTGGGCGCCTTGCGCCACTGCTCCAGGGTCTGCGGCTTGCCGCCTTCCACGTCCACGAACATCTTTCCGTCCGATTCGCGCACCAGGAAGGTGTTCCACTTCTTCGGCTGGGTCTGGGGGTCTTCGTAGAAGGTGACGGCCCAGTGCTCGCGGCCCTGCACCTTGCGCCGGCCGGTGAGCACGCCGCCGGTGGGCGTGGCGCTCTTCTTCTCGTCGGAGATCTTCTGGCGCTCGGCCTGCCATTCCTTCACCTCGGGCAGGTCCATGACCATGCCGCGGGCCACGTCCATGGTGAGCTTTTCCTTCTTCTTCGGGGCCTGCTGGGCGAGGGCGGGCAGGGCGCAGGCGAGCGTGGCAGCGCAGGCGAGGAGCAAGAGGCGGCGGGCAGCGGCGGGTGCAGTCATGGCGCAGGGAATGATCGGAGGGGAGATGGCGCTCACGCGCGTGGGGAAGCCGATGCGAGGAAGTCCTCCACGGCGGCGGCGAAGGCCTCGGGCTGGTCCTGGTGCATCATGTGACCAGCGTCCGCGATTGTACATTCCGACAGGCGCCCGAAGCCCGCGCGTCGCCGCGCCATGTCGGCGGGATCCTCGCCCATCCAGCGCTTCACCCACTCGCCCTCGCCACCCCAGATCCACAGCACGGGCGCCTCGATGCGCTTCCAGCACGCCTCGGCCTCCTCGAGACGGTAGAGCACGGGATTGACGCGCTTGTGCGCCGGATCCGCGGCCAGTTCGATGCCGCCGGGCATCTCTCGTGCCCAGTGGCGCGACAGGAACTGCGCGCGTACCGGCGTGAGCCGCGGATTGTTCGCCATCAGGCGTGCCGCCACCGCGTCGAAATCGGCGTAGGGCTTGAGGCGCTCGCCCTCGCGCAGGCTGTCCAGCCAGCGGCCGTAGCGCTCCGGGGCCTGGGAGGGTTCCGTGGCGCGCAGGCCGAAGCCCTCGGCCAGCACCAGCGCGCTCACGCGCTGCGGGCGCACCCCGGCGTAGAGGTTGGCCACGTTGCCGCCCATGCTGTGGCCGACGACGGGAACGGCCGCGCCGGGGCATTCCAGGTCGAGCAGCGCATCGAGGTCGGCGAGGTACTCGGGGAACCAGTAGCCGTCCGGCGCCCACTGCGACAGGCCGAAGCCGCGCCAGTCGGGCGCGATCACGTGCCAGCGGCCGCGCAGCGCGTCCACCATGAACTGGAACGAGGCCGACACGTCCATCCAGCCGTGCAGCAGCACCAGCGGCGGATCGGCGGAATCGCCCCAGGCGCGCACGTGCAGGCGCAGGCCGCGGACGTCGTGGAAACGGGATTGGCTGGGCTTCACGGGCGCGAGTCTGCCACGGACCCGCGCCCGCGGGCGGAGAGGATGCTCAGCGCGCCTCGTTGCGGGCGCGCTGCGCGTCCTCGAAGCTCTTGCGGGCGGACTCCACGGCGCGCTCGTTCTCGGCCTGTCGTGCCCAGTAGCCCTCGTTCAGGCGCGAGGTGGGACCCACGTTGCCGGTGCGCTCGCCCGGCAGGGGCTCGCGCCCGCGCTCCAGGTTGGCCTCGGCGTCGGCCAGGGACTTGCGCGCCGACTCGAGCTCGCGCTCGGCGTTGTCGAGGCGCTTGCGGCGGGCGTTGAGGCGGTTGTCCACCTCCTGGCGCTTGCGCGCGTCTTCCTGGGCGCGCTGCTGCGCCTTGCGCTTGTCGGCTTCCGAGGGCGGTGGCGGGACGTCGATGGTCTTGGACTTCGCGCCACCACCCTGCTGGGGCTGGTCGGTGTAGATCACCCGGCCGTCGGGCAGCACGTGCTTGTACACCTGCTGGGCGGCCGCGGGCAGCGCCGCGCACAGCGTGACGGCGGCGAGGACGAGGCGGCGGAAGTCGGGGGACATGGGGGCTCGGAGCTCCTGGTTGTCGTGCCCCGGCGCGGGGCCGGCGGCACGTTGACACAGCATAGACCGGTGACGAGCAAGGCGCGTTCCCGGCCGGCGTCGCGCAACTGCCTGCGCGCGCAGCGCTTTTCCGGCGCCAAAACGCGCGAGGGTAGAATCCGGACGACATGTCCGCGCCGCGTTTCGTCCATCTTCGCCTGCACAGCGAGTACTCCGTCGTCGATGGCACCGTGCGCATCGACGAGGCGGTGTCGCTCGCGCGCGACGATGGCATGCCGGCCCTCGCGCTCACCGACCTGTCCAACCTGTTCGGGCTGGTGAAGTTCTACACCGCCGCCCGCGGCGCGGGCCTCAAGCCCATCGCCGGCTGCGACGCGTGGCTCGCCAACGAGGACGACCGCGAGAAACCCTCGCACCTGCTGCTTCTCGCGCAGGATACCCAGGGCTACCTGCGGCTTTGCCGCTGGCTGTCACGCGCCTGGCGCGACCCCCACAACCGCGGTCGCGCGGAACTGCGCAAGGCGTGGTTCTCCGAAGAGGGCACGGAGGGGCTCATCGCCCTGTCCGGCGGGCCGCTGGGCGACATCGCCCAGGCGCTGCTCGCCGGCCACGAGGACCGCGCCACCGTGCTGGCGCGCGAGTGGGACGAGCTGTTCCCCGGGCGCTTCTACATCGAACTGCAGCGCGCCGGGCACGCCGATGCGGCCGCCGTGGAACCGGCGCTGCTGCGCATCGCCTCCGAGCTGCGCCTGCCGCCGGTGGCCACCCACCCGGTCCAGTTCTCGAAGCCCGAGCAGTTCACGGCCCACGAGGCGAGGGTGTGCATCGCCGAGGGCCACGTGCTGGCCGACCAGCGCCGGCCGCGCCGCTTCACGGCCCAGCAGTACTTCACGACCCAGGCGGAGATGGTGCAGCGCTTCGCCGACCTGCCCGCGGCGCTGGAGAACGCGGTGGAGATCGCGCGGCGCTGCAACCTGTCGCTGGAGCTGGGGCGCAGCCGCCTGCCGCTGTTCCCCACGCCCGAGGGCGCGGGCCTGGACGACTACCTGCACAGCCAGTCCATGGCGGGCCTCGAGGCGCGGCTCGCCGCGCTGTTCCCCGACGCGGCCGAGCGCGACCGCGAGCGGCCGCGCTACGTGGAGCGGCTGGAGTTCGAGATCCGCACCATCATCCAGATGGGATTCCCCGGCTACTTCCTGATCGTGGCCGACTTCATCAACTGGGCCAAGAACAACGGCGTGCCCGTGGGTCCGGGCCGCGGCTCGGGGGCAGGCTCTCTGGTGGCCTACGCCCTGGGCATAACGGACCTCGATCCGCTGCGCTACGACCTGCTGTTCGAGCGTTTCCTCAATCCCGAGCGCGTGTCCATGCCCGATTTCGACGTGGACTTCTGCCAGGACGGCCGCGACCGGGTGATCGACTACGTGCGCCACAAGTACGGCGAGGAGTCGGTGTCCCAGATCGCCACCTTCGGCACCATGGCCGCCAAGGCGGTGGTGCGCGACGTGGGCCGCGTGATGGAGTGGAACTACAACCGCACCGACGAACTCGCCAAGCTCATCCCTTTCCAGCCCGGCAAGCTCGTCACCCTGGCCATGGCGCGCGAGATGGAGCCCCGGCTGCGGGAGCGCGAGCAGGCCGAGGAGGAGACCCGCGAGCTGCTGGCGCTGGCCGGCCAGCTCGAGGGCCTCACCCGCAACGTGGGCATGCATGCCGGCGGCGTGCTCA
>CAZXJW010000032.1:0-7786 GCA_964641005.1 uncultured Rhodocyclaceae bacterium | reverse complement strand
CGTGCTCATCGCGCCAGGAAAGCTCACCGATTTCTGCCCGCTCTACAGCCAGTCCGGCGGCGAGGCGGTGGTGTCGCAGTTCGACAAGGACGACGTGGAGGCCATCGGGCTGGTGAAGTTCGACTTCCTCGGACTCACAACCCTCACGGTGCTGGACTGGACGCTGCGCTACGTGCGCCAGCTCGACCCGCAGGCCGACGTGAAGCTCGAGGCGCTGCCGCTCGACGACCCGGCGGCCTACCGCATCTTCTCCACGGCCAACACCACCGCGGTGTTCCAGTTCGAATCGCGCGGCATGCGCGAGCTGCTGGCGCGCGCGCGGCCTGACCGCTTCGAGGACATCATCGCCCTGGTGGCGCTCTACCGCCCGGGGCCCATGGACCTGATCCCGGACTTCATCGACCGCAAGCACGGCCGGCGTTTCGAGTACCTGCACCCGCTGCTCGAGCCCGTGCTGGCGCCCACCTACGGGATCATGGTGTACCAGGAGCAGGTGATGCAGGCCGCGCAGGTGTGCGCCGGCTACTCGCTGGGCGGCGCCGACCTGCTGCGCCGGGCCATGGGCAAGAAGAAGCCCGAGGAGATGGCCAAGCAGCGCACCATCTTCGTGGAGGGCGCGGCCGGTCGCGGCATCGGCGAAGCCAAGGCGAACGAGATCTTCGACTACATGGAGAAGTTCGCCGGTTACGGCTTCAACAAGTCGCACGCCGCGGCCTATGCCCTGGTGGCCTACCAGACCGCGTGGTTCAAGGCGCACCACGCAGCCGCCTTCATGGCCGCCAACCTTTCGGCGGTGATGGACGACACCGACAAGGTGCAGCAGTTCTTCGAGGATGCGCGCGCCAACGGCCTCGAGGTTCTGCCGCCGGACATCAACGCCGGCGGCTACCGGTTCGCGCCGGTGGACCGGACGCGCATCCGGTATGGCCTGGGGGCCGTCAAGGGCACGGGAGAGGCGGCCATCACGAGCATCGTGGCCGCGCGCGAGGAAGGCGGGCCGTTCAGCGACCTGTTCGACTTCTGCAGCCGCGTTGACACGCGGCTGGTGAACCGGCGCGTGGTGGAGTCACTGGTGAAGGCCGGGGCCTTCGATGCCATCGACCCCGACCGCGCGCGGCTGTTCGCCAGCGCCGGCGTGGCGCTGGCCGCCGCCGAGCAGGCCGAACGCAGCGCCCAGCAATCCAGCCTGTTCGGCTCCATGCAGGACACCGCTCGTCCCGCCGTGGCGCTGGTGCAGGCGCAGCCGTGGAGCGAGGGCGAGCGCCTCCAGAACGAGAAGGCGGCGCTGGGCTTCTACCTGAGCGGCCACCCGTTCACCGAGTACTCGCGCGAGTTCGCCTCGGTGGTGCGCACGCCCCTGGCGCGGCTGCAGCCGCCAGGCTTCGAGGACCAGGGCCGCACCGTGGTGATCGGCGGCGTGGTGGAGAGCCTGCGCTTCCAGAAGACCCAGGGCGGGCGCATGACGGTGGTGATCCTGTCCGATGGCACCGGCAGCCAGGAGCTGACGCTGTATTCGGAGGTGTTCGACCAGTACCGCGACCTGGTGAAGGAAGACGCCGTGGTGCTGGTGGAGGCGAAGCTGCGCGCCTTCCGCCGCGGCGGCGAGGAGGGCGAGCAGACCACGGCGCTGCGCATCTCCGCCGAGAAGGTGTACGGCGTGGCCCAGGCGCGGGCGAAATTCGCGCGGGCGCTCAGGCTGTCCATGAACGGCGAGGCCAGCTCGCGCAAGCTGCGCCAGCTTCTCGAGCCCTACCGCAAGGGCTCGGGCGCCTGTCCCGTGGCCATCGAGTACCGCAACGGCGAGGCCCGCGTGGAGGTGGTGCTGGGCGAGTCCTGGCGCGTGGTGCCCGACGAGCGGCTGCTGCAGTCCCTGCACCAGTGGCTCAGGCCCGAGAACGTGCGGCTGGTGTATCCGGGATGAGCGCGAAGCCGGGCGCGCCCGTGTTCATCGATGCCGCGCTGCTGGACGGCGTGAGCGCTGCCGCCAGTGCCAGCCCGCGGCGGCGAAAGAACCACAACTTCCACCCGCGCGACGACTCCACCTGCCACCGGCTGCTAAACGCCATGGAGCCGGACAGCTACGTGCCGCCGCACCGGCACCTCGACCCGGAGAAGGACGAGACCTTCGTGGTGCTGCGGGGCCGTTTCGGGGTGGTGACCTTCGACGACGCGGGGGAGGTGCTGGCCGCACAGGTTCTGGAGCCGGGCGGGACGGTGGGGGTGACGCTGCCGGCGGGGACGTGGCACTCGATCGTGGCGCTGGCGCCGGGGTCCGTGTTCCTGGAGGCGAAGGGGGGGCCTTATGTGCCCTTGAGCGCACCGGAGCGTGCCGCGTGGGCGCCAGGGGAGGGCAGCGGCGAAGCGACGGCGTATCTGCTGCGCTTGAGGTGTCTGTTCGAGCCGCTGCAGCGCTGACGCGCACGGCGACGTCAGGGCGTGCGGAACCGGTAGGAGAAGCGCGAAGGTGCGGTGTACTGCTCGCGCACCCAGTAGCTGGTGGAGGCCCATTCGGTCAGGCGCTCGCGGGCGTCGAGTTCGAAGCGGGCACGCACCGTCCAGAAGTAGCGCGTCCCCGGTTGCAGGACGGCCTGCAGCGCGTGCTCCGGCTGGGACAGGCCATCGCGCCGGTAGACGACGCGGGCGGGAACCAGGTTCTCCTCGAGGGCGATCACGAGGTCGTAGCGCACGTTGCGCACCCGCGCCATGTCCGATGGCGACCTGGCCACGTCGGATGGTCGTGGGAAGGCCTGCCATCGCAGCGTCGGGCGCAGGGAGTCCACGGCGACCCACTCGAAGCTGCTGCCGATGACCGGGTCGCCCGAGAGCTGCCCACGGGTGGGTGGATCGAGCGGCGCGAGCCCGGCCGCGGTGGAGAGCGCGCCCCCGGCGGACTGGGTGCCGCGGTCGGGCAGCGGGTACAGCGCGAAAACCGACTCGGCGATGTGACGGCCCAGGGTCTCGTAGCCGGCCTGGAGTTCCTGCAGCAGCGCCGCGCCGCCGTTCGCCGACCAGCCGGCGAACGTCAGCCGCCGGCCGTGGTGGGTGTACTCCGCCTCGAACGATGGCGAACGGTCGGCCACCCGCAGCAGGCGCACGCGGGCTTTCAGGTAGGCGGCGGCGGGCGCGCTCGTGCCGGGACCCTCCGTTCCCGCCTCCACCAGCGAGGTCTCCAGGACGCTGTCGGCGCCCGCTGCCGCGAGGGTCCTCCAAGCGTCCGCATCGGCAAGGCCCACCGATGGCGCGGGCAGCACCGCCGCCATCCGCCCGTCCCGCGCGGCGGCCTCCACGCGGTCTCGCAGCGCCCGCTGCACCGTGCGGATCTCCACGGCGCGGGCGATCTCGACCTCGGCGTGCCGTGTCGCCGCCGCCGGGGGCGCCGTGGCGGCTCCTGCGACGCCGCCGGCGAGACCGGCCACCCCGCAGACGCCGAGCCAGAGCAAAAGCATCGCCGCGCAGAATTCGCCGCTGCAGCCGCCACCGGGCGCGGACATGCAGGCGACGAACGTGCCGCCTGCACCGGCAACGGCGCCTTCGCCCTTGCCGTGGGCGAAACCCTCGAACCGGAACGCGGGCGCCTGGGCGGCTGCGACGATGGCCACCCGGCCCATCTGCGCCTGATGCGCGACGCTGGCGGGCTTGCGATCGAGGGAGGCGCAGGCGGAAAGGAACTGCGTGACGACGAGCAAGGCGGCCAGGGCGCCCCCTCGGAGGACCGTGACCACCGGTCGACTCCGTGGCGGACCGGAGACCCTGTTGCCGTGCCTTGCACCGCGATGCGGATCGACGAGATCCATGGCGCCTGCGCCGATGTCAGCTCGACTCGCCCACCACGAACGGCACCAACGCTGCCAGGAGTTCCTCCGGCGCCTCCTCCGGGAGATAGTGGCCGCAGGGCAGGGCGTGGCCGCGCACGTCGTCGGCCACGGCGCGCCACGCCGCAAGCGCGTCGAACTGGCGGCCGATGACGCCGTGTTCCCCCCACAGCGCCAGCAGCGGGCAGCGCACGCGACCGCCTGCGGCGATGTCGGCCTCGTCGTGGACGAGGTCGATTCCCGCCGCCGCGCGGTAGTCCTCGCAGCAGGCGTGGATGGCCGCCGGGTCCGAGAAGCAGCGGATGTACTCGTCCAGTGCCTCGGGCAGGAAGGGCGCGAGGCCTGCGTGGCGCCCGCCCATGTGGTGGCGCAGGAATGCCGCCGGCGCGGCGCCGATCACCTCTTCCGGGAAGGGCGCCGGCTGGATCAGGAAGAACCAGTGGTAGTAGGCGCGCGCGAAGGCCATGTCGGTGGCGCGATACATGGCAAGCGTGGGAGCGATGTCGAGCACCGCCAGGCGCTGCACGCTGTCCGGGTGGTCGAGCGCCATGCGGTGCGCCACACGCGCGCCGCGGTCATGGCCGCACACCGAGAAGTACGGGAATCCCAGCGCCGTCATCACGGCCACCTGGTCGGCGGCCATGGTGCGCTTGGAGTACTCCCCGTGGTCGACCCCTCCGGGCGGCTTGGAGGAATCGCCGTAGCCGCGCAGGTCGGTGGCCACCACGGTGAAACGCGCCGCCAGTTCCGGCGCCACCTTGCGCCAGATGAAGTGGGTCTGGGGAAAACCGTGCAGCAGCAGCAGCGGCGGCCCCGAACCGCCGACAGCGGCGAGGATCTCGACCTCGCCGGCACGGATGCGGTGGTAGTCGAAGCCCGCGAGCGCGGGCCGCGTCGCGGTGCGCCGGGCGTTCAAGACAGCCCCAGCAGGCTGCAACCCGCCAGGACGACCGGCGGGATGAGCGCCGCCGAGGCGAGATCGAGCACGGCGCCGTGGCGCACCATCTGCGTGATGCGCACGCTGCCCGAGCCGTAGACGATGGCGTTGGGCGGCGTGGACACGGGCAGCATGAAGGCCATGCTTGCGCCGAAGGCGATGGCCATGGCCACGGGCGTGGCGGGCACGCCGGCCGCCTGGGCCGCGGCGATGCCCAGCGGTGCGAGCATGGTGGCCGTTGCGGTGTTCGAGGTGGTCTCGGTGAGCAGGATGGCGATCCAGCAGAACAGGCAGGTGAGCGCCACCAGCGAGGTGCTGCCGGTGAGGGTCACCAGGCCCGTGCCGAGCGAAGCCGCCAGTCCGGTGCGGAACATGGCGCCGCCGAGAGCCAGGCCGCCGCCGAACAGCAGCAGCGTGCCCCAGTCGATGCGCTGCGCCGCCTGCCACGTGATGGGCCGCCGGCCCGTGGCGGGGTCGGGCGGCATCAGGAACAGCAGCGAGGCGCCGAGGATCGCCACCACCGATTCGGGGATCATCTTCTGCAGCATCGCCGCGGTGGGGTGGGTGGTGCCCATGACCGCCGCCACGGCGCCGGGCAGCACCCAGAAGAACACGGTGATGGCGAAGGCCGCCACAACCTGCCGCTCGCTGCGCGACATGGGCGTGCGCGCGGTGCTGCCGGCCAGCGCCTCGCTCGCGTCCGCCTTGGGCGCCACATCCGGCGGCAGGGCGAAGCGGAAGTACACGAGCATGAAGCCGAGCAGCGCCACCGCCAGCGGCAGGCCCACGGCCATCCAGTGAAGGAAGGGGATTCGCTCGGTGGTCAGCTTGTGCAGCTGTCCGATGGCGATCAGGTTGGGCGCGGTGCCCACCGGCGTGATGACGCCGCCGATGGAGGCCGAGTACGCCAGGGTGAGCATGAGCGCGGTACCGAAGCGCAGCCGCGTGGCTTCCTTCCCCGAGCCGCGCGCCACCGCCACCAGCACCGACAGGGCGATGGGGTAGAGCATGGCGGTGGTGGAGGTGTTGTTCATCCATGCCGACACGCCAGCGCACAGCAGCGCGAAGGCCACCACCACCCGCGCCGGTGATCCGCCCACCCAGCGGTGCCCGAGCACGCGGCCGGCCACGCGCCGATCCAGCCCGGTCTCCGACATGGCCTCGGCGAGCAGGAAGCCGCCCAGGAACATCATCACGATGGGATCGCCGAAGGGCGCGAACATCTCCTGGGCCGTGCCGACCCCGAGCACCACCGCGAGCGCCGGTCCCAGCAGGGCGGTGACGGGAATGGGCACCGCCTCCGTGATCCACCACACCAGCACCAGCGCCAGCACCGCCGCGAGCCGTGCCGCCTCGGCCGAGGGTGCCGGCACCGGGAAGGCCAGCAGCACCAGGAAGGCGAGCGGGCCGAGCCACAGCCCGATGCGCCGGCGCGCACGGTCGAAGCGCGCTTCGGTGGCGGCGAGAGGATCGTCGGAAGCGGTTCGAGAGGCTTCGGTCATGGGCAGGGGCCTTTCCATGGAATGCCAGGCCGGGGCCTAGGCGGACGGGTAGCGCGAGAAGCTGGGGAACTCACCCTCGTCGGGCGCGACGTCCACGTGCAGCACGTGCGCGCCGGGCGGGCCCTGGTGCACCCACTCCTGGATCGCCTGCAGCTGCTCCTCCGAGCCGTTGACGGCTGCCTCCACGCTGCCGTCGTGGCGGTTGCGCACCCAGCCGGTCACGCCCAGCCGGCGCGCCTCGCGCACCATGGCGTCGCGAAAGCCCACGCCCTGCACGCGTCCGCGGATGGACAGGCGCCGCGTGGGCATGGGCCTCACTTCACCCGCATGCCGGGCTGGGCGCCGCTGTCCGCGTCCAGCAGGAACACGCCGCTGCCCTCGGCGCTCGCGGCCAGCACCATGCCCTGGGACTCGCCGAAGCGCATCTTGCGCGGCGCGAGGTTCGCCACCATCACCACCAGCCGGCCCTTGAGCTGCTCGGGGTCATAGTGTGCCTTGATGCCCGCGAACACCTGGCGCTGCTCGGTGCCCAGGTCGAGGATCAGCTTCACCAGCTTCTCGGCGCCTTCCACGTGCTGGGCGTCGGCCACGCGGGCCACGCGCAGGTCCACCTTCATGAAGTCGTCGATGGAGATGACGGGGTTTGCGGCGGGGGCCTCGGCGGCCGGCGGGGTGGTGCTCTGGGTCACGACGTTCTCCTGGTGCTGCGCGTGGCGCTGCGGGGAATGGGATTCGGGCACCGGCTTGAGGCTCTCGCGGTTGGCCTCCACCAGCGCCTCCACCTGCTTCGGGTCGATGCGGGTCATGAGGTGCTGGTAGGCCCGGATGCGATGGCCCTCGGGCAGGTCGGCAGCCGCGTCGCTCCAGGCGAGCGCATCGACCTCGAGGAAGGCCTCCACGCGCGCGGCCACCGCCGGCAGCACGGGCTTGAGATAGATCGTGAGCAGCCGGAACAGCGCGATGGCCTCGGTGCACACGGCATGCAGGCGGGCCTCGGCGCCGGGCTGCTTCGCCAGTTCCCAGGGCTTCTCGCCGTCCACGAACTGGTTGGCGCGGTCGGCGAGCAGCATCACCTCGCGCAGCGCCTTGGAGTATTCGCGGTTCTCGTAGAGCGCGGCGATGGCGGTCGCGGCCTCGCGCAGGGTTCGCAGCGTCTCGCTGCGCGGCGGGGCGGCCAGCAGGCCGTCGAAGCGCTTCGCGATGAATCCCGCCGCGCGGCTGGCGATGTTCACGTACTTGCCCACCAGGTCGCTGTTCACGCGGCCGATGAAGTCGTCGAGGTTGAGGTCGATGTCCTCCATGCCCGCGCCGAGCTTGGCGGCGTAGTAGTAGCGCAGCCACTCGGGGTCGAGCCCGAGCTTCAGGTAGCTCTCCGCGGTGATGAAGGTGCCGCGGCTCTTGGACATCTTCTCGCCGTTCACGGTGAGGAAGCCGTGGGCGTAGACCTTGGTGGGCGTGCGGTAGCCGGCGAACTTCAGCATGGCCGGCCAGAACAGCGCGTGGAAGTAGAGGATGTCCTTGCCGATGAAGTGGAC
>CAZXJW010000031.1:0-18561 GCA_964641005.1 uncultured Rhodocyclaceae bacterium | reverse complement strand
CCGGTTCCCGTTTCAGGGCACCCTGTTCGCCGGTGGCGTTGGGGCGGTAGAAGACCCAGTTCTGCCACGCCGACAGGCGGCCGAACACGCGGGTGTCCTGGGTCTCGGGCGGGGCGAAGCGCAGGCTCGCCTCCATGCCGGTGAGGGCGTCGGGCGAGAGGCTGGCGCGCTCCTCGATGGCGATGCGCACCTCGTCGGCCCAGTCGATGTCGTCCGGGGCGAAGGTGACCAGGCCGAGTTCCTCGGCCAGCGCTGCGGGCAGGTGGTCGCCAACGACAGCCTCGGCGGCGGCCACCGCGGTGGTGTCGCCCATGAAGCGGTTGGCGTCGCCAGGCGCGTCAGGCCGTTCACCTCGGGATAGCGGCCGAAGTTGGCGCGCGACAGCGTCAGGCGCGGCGCGCTGGCATCGTCCCCCGGCAGCGCCAGCATGAAGCTGCGGTCCGAGCCGAGCGCGAACTCGGCGAAGGTGCCCGCGAAGCAGGAGCCATCGTCGAGGATGGCGTAGAGCGAGCGCGAGGACACGTCCAGCCGCGCGAAGGTCCGGCGCAGCCATCCCGTCGTCTCGCGCACCAGCCAGTGATGGGCGTTGTCCTCCAGGAAGGCATCGAGCGCGAGCACGGCCTGCGCGTCGCCGCGGGTCTTGAGCAGCCACAGGCCCACTTCGGTCTCGTTGGTGCGCAGCCGCAGGATGGCGTCATCCAGTTCGCGGGCCAGCGCCAGCGGATACCAGCGGCAGCCCGCGTCGAGGATGCCCGGCAGCGAGTCCGGCTGCGGGCCCTCGGGCGCCTTGACCGTGATGGTGGCGGTGCGCGCCGTGCGATCCAGCGCCACGTCCACGTGGGTGTAGCGGAAACCGGACGCGTCCTCGGTGCGCGCCAGCGGCTCGAGCGGGATGCCCGTCACGCCCAGCCCGGGCCGCGGGCTGGTGGCGTGCAACGCCGCGACGCGAGCCTCCACCGCGTCGGCGAACTGCTGCGGCCGCGCCACGTGGTCCACCAGCTTCCACTGCCGCGCGCGATCGGCACGCACGCCCTCGGAGGTGGTGCAGAAGAAGTCGGCGAGGTCGCGGCGCACGCCGCGCTTGTCGGTGAGCCGCGTGAGCCCGCCCGTGCCCGGCAGCACGCCCAGCAGCGGCACCTCGGGCAGGCTCACGGTGCTGGAGCGGTCGTCGATCATCAGGATCTCGTCGCAGGCCAGCGCCAGCTCGTAGCCGCCGCCGGCCACGGTGCCGTTCACGGCCGCCAGGAAGCGCAGCCCCTCGTGGCGGCTGGAGTCCTCCATGCCGTTGCGCGTCTCGTTGGTGAACTTGCAGAAGTTCACCTTCCACGCGTGGCTGGACAGCCCCAGCATGTAGATGTTGGCGCCGGAGCAGAACATGCGCTCCTTCGCGCTGGTCATCACCACCACCTTCACCGCGGGATGCTCGAAGCGGATCCGGTCGAGGGCGTCGCGCAGCTCGATGTCCACGCCCAGGTCGTAGGAGTTGAGCTTGAGCCGGTAGCCCGGGCGCAGGCCGCGATCCTCGTTCACGTCCATGGACAGGGTGGCCACCTCGCCGTCCACGGTGAGCTTCCAGTGCGCGTATCGCGACGGATGGGTGTCGAAATCCACCCTGGTGGCGGGCGCGGGCGGGATGTTCAGTACGGCGCTCATGACGGGGTCCTCCCGGGGCTCAGGGCGTCACGGCCCTGGCGAGTTGTTCGAAGCTGTCGTCCGGCGTGCGGCCGGCCGTGTCCACGGTGGCGTCTGCCTGGCCATAGAGCGTGGCGCGGTTGTCGAGGATGCGCTTGAGGTCTTCCATGGCCTCGGTGTTGCCGGCCATGGGGCGCGTGTCACCCTGCGCCACCACGCGCGCCATGTGCTCCTCGGGACGGGCGCGCAGCCAGACGGTGAAGCAGGTGGACAGCAGCAGCTCGTAGGTGGCGGGCTCGGAGACGATGCTGCCGCCGGTGGCGATGACGCAGGCGTCGTGCGCCTCGATCACCGACTCGAGCGCGCGGCGCTCCAGCCGCCGGTAGCCCGCCTGCCCGTAGAGCAGGAACACCTCGGACAGGCTGGTGCCGGCCTCGCGCTCCACCTCGCGGTCGAGCTCGATGAAGGGCACGTCGCGCTCGCGCGCCAGGCGCGCGCCCAGCGTGGACTTGCCCGCGCCGCGCAGCCCCACGAGCGCGACGCGGCGCCGGCGCTGCGACTCGCCGGCGCCGTGCTCGCGCAGCAGCTGGGCGCGCACCTCGGCCAGGCGGTGGGCGGGCAGCCGCGACAGGAACTGGGTCACCAGGGCCAGTTCGGCCGACTGTTCCGTGTCCTCGCGCAGCAGGTCGGCCACCGGCAGGCCCAGGGCCTGGGCCACCTGGTTGAGCACCAGCACCGAGGCATTGCCCTGGCCCGACTCGAGCTGGGCGAGGTAGCGCTCGGACACGCCCGAATCGCGCGCCAGCAGGCGCCGGGTCATGCCGCGCCGTGCGCGTGCCTCCCGGACGCGCTCGGCCAGGGTGCGCAGCAGCGGGGCGTCCGGCGCCTTGGCGGCGGGGGCGAATTCGCCGGCCAGGGGTGCCGTGGCCGGATCGCGAGGGGACATGATCTATCGTGCTTGTCGATCGAGTTGCATGCAATATAATGCAGCCTCCGTGAACGACGCAAGGCCGACCTCCGCGCCGGCCAGACGACCATGAACCTCACCCTCCTCGTGGGCACCATGACCGGCACCGCCCAGTCCGTGGCCCAGGAACTGGAACTGCGCCTGGACGACGGCGAGATCCGTCCCGTGCTCAAGCTGATGGACGGCCTCGATGCCTCGGTGTTCGCGGACGGCGGGCTGTTCCTGGTGTGCACGTCCACCTACGGCCAGGGCGACGTGCCGGACAACGCGAAGGCGCTGTTCGACTCGCTGGTCGCCACGCGACCCGATCTCTCCGCGGTACGCTACGGCCTGATCGCGCTGGGCGATCGCACCTACGCCGACACCTTCTGCTTCGGCGGCAAGCGCTTCGACGCGCTGCTCACCGAGCTGGGCGCTCGACGCATCGGCGAGCCGCTGTTCCACGACGCCAGCAAGGGAACCATGCCGGAGGAGGTGGCGGGGGAGTGGGTCGCGCGGTGGATTGACCTTGTTGGGGAAATGCAGCCTGCCTGAACGCTTGGAGGCCAACTTCCATCCGTCGGCCTTTCAGGTTCTCGCTACCCACTGCATCGGGTCCGGCGGTATCTGGTGATCGCGGCGCCCTGCGCTGCAGCGCCTCCCCAGTCTTCACAGAACCATCCGACGCACGTCCAACTTTCGGCGAAGCGCCGGCGCCGTTGCGTTCAAACGCGGTCCTTGGACGGTAAGGAAAGAGCACTGCCACCGGTGCTCCAGAGCCTGTGTGCTATCGTCCGACGAGCCCCAGATTCTCTGGCATGTCAGCCGTGTGTGTCGCTATGTCACCTGCCGCGGACCTACCGCCGGAAGCAAGTTCTACCGAACCAGCAACGCGAAAGCTTGCTGCAATTCTGAGCGCAGACGTCGCGGGGTACAGCCTGCTGATGGGCCGCGACGATGCGGCAACTGTTCAAACGCTGTCAGAGCACCGCGCGATCGTGCGGGCCTGCGTCGATCATCACGGTGGAAGGATTAACGACGCCAAGGGCGACGCAATCCTCGCAGAGTTCCCCAGCTCAGTGAATGCAGTGTCCTGTGCGATCGAAATCCAGCGCAAGTTGCTCGAGCGCAATGCATCGCTCCGGGAAGACAGGAGGATGCACCTCCGAATCGGAGTGAACCTTGGGGATGTGATCGTCAAGGACGAAACGATCTATGGCGACGGCGTGAACATTGCCGCGCGGCTCGAGGCGCTTGCTGAACCCGGCGGCATCTGCATTTCTCGCATCGTGTACGACAGTGTCAGGAACAGGGTGCAGTTGACAGGGGAGTGGCTCGGGAAGAAGGCGATGAAGAACATCGCTGAACCGATCGAGGTCTTCAGGATTCCTCGTGCGGACACGACGCTGCGCCGCTCGGCGAGGAGCCGGCGCGTGGCTCTCGGAGCGGTGGCCATCGCGGTTGCCATGGCAGCCGCCGCCTTCCTCGCCGTGTGGCCCCAGAGGTTGGCCCCACCGGCTCCTGGACGGCATCCCGCAAGCGCAACGCAAGAGCCCGAAGGTCAGTCCATCGCGGTGTTGCCCTTCGTCAACATGAGCGGCAGGCAAGACGAGGATTGGTTCAGCGACGGAATGACCGAAACACTGATTACGGACCTGTCCAGGATCGGTCCCCTGTTCGTGATCGCGCGGAACTCCAGCTTCACCTACAAGGGCAAGCCCGTGGACGTCCGACAAGTCGGCAGAGAGCTTGGCGTGCGTTATGTCCTCGAGGGCAGCGTGCAGCGGACGGGAGATCGCTTGAGGGTGACCGCCCAACTGGTGGACTCGAACAATGGGCGCCATCTGTGGGCCGAACGCTACGATCGACGACTTGCAGACGTGTTCGATGTCCAGGACGACATAACCCAGAAAATCGTCGCCGAGCTCGACGTGCAGCTGCTAGGCGGCGAGCAAGCACGAACGTGGCGCAAGAGCACGCGCAATCGCCAAGCATACGAACTGTATCTTAGAGCAAGACAGTACCAGGATCGCGGTACGCGCGAGGACATCTCAAGGATGCAGGACCTCTCGCAGCAGGCTCTTGACCTTGATCCCGCCTTCACGTTGGCGATGGTGTGGCTTGGATGGACGCATGTGTTGCAGGCTGACGCGGGGTGGAGTCCCGACTGGCGGGAGTCGGTTCGAAAGGCGATTGCGTTGGCGCGCCGGGCGATCGCCATCGATCCGCGGCTGGGCGATGCCTACGCGGGGCTCAGCCATTGGCTGTCCGCCATCGGGGACCATGGAGAAGCTGTTGCGGCTGCCGAAAGGGCCATTGCACTCGGCCCCAATCAAGCTGACACTCTTCAATTAGCGGGATGGATTCTCGCGCTCAATGGACGCGCAGTGGAGGCGATTCCATTGATCCAGCGGGCACTGCGGTTGAATCCTCGTCCGCCCGCGTGGTATCACGGCGGCCTCGGAGACAGCCTGCTGTTCGCGGGCAGGCTCGACGAAGCCGTCGCGGAACACCGCAAGTGCGTCGAGGAAATGCCTGGCCTGACTTGGTGTCGGCTACCTCTGGCGGCAAGTTACGCGCTGGTGGGCAACAAAGAAGCCGCTGCAGAGCAAGTTGCCTACATCTCGAAGATAAGCCCGGACATCACGGCGGAGGGGAACACGTGGGCTGCGTCTATCGGCATCCCGCGGGACCGTGATCGGATGATCGAAGCGCTTCGCCGGGCCGGGCTGCCCTAATCGCTCGAACGTAGAGGAGTGCGCTCCTCCGCTTCGCAGCGTCCGCCCCCTTCCTTTGCTCCCCCAGCATGAGTGCCGCGGACGACAGCTGCTCAGGTCACTACGTCAGTGTCGGCGCGAGGCGCATCAGCATCAGCAACGATCCCACGGAGCCGTCGCATGTCCAGATCGACGAGTGTCAGCAGGGGGTCTGCACCCGGAAGGACGCCGACGGAGACGCCATGACCGTGCAGGCCGCACGTCCGCCGGGTGAGTACCTCGGCTGCTGGAAGGTCGTCCGAGCGACCGGCAAGTAGGCCAATACCGAGCGCTCCGGCTGGTACCGGCCAACCCGCGAAAAGGGCGACTTCGTCGTGGGTGAACGGGGCGTCACATGCTGGTAGCCCGTCGTGCGGCTGACCTGCGTCCGGCCGGCGTGACCACGCCCGGAACCGACCAGCGCGGATTGCGCACCCCGGCGGCGCGAAGGCCGTTTCACCGCGCCGCGTAGAATCGAGACTTCAACCGCCTGAGGCAAGACACGAGGAACTCCGATGCCCCCGAGCATCGCTGACTGGCTGACAACCATAGGCTTGTCGAAGTACATCGACTCGTTCATCGACAGCGACATCGACCTTGAGGTCCTGCCGGCACTGGATGAGGCCGACCTCGAGAAGCTGGGTGTGACACTTGGCCACCGCAAGAAGCTCCTCAAGGCGATCGAAGTCATGCAGGCGTCCCCCGGCGCCGCCGTGCCGCTTACCCCGGTGACCGTCGGACGAGGCGATCGACGCCAGCTCACGATCCTCTTCTGCGACCTGGTAGGTTCGACCGCTCTTTCCCAGCGGCTCGATCCGGAAGCCTTGAGCGGGATCATGCGAGCCTACCGGCGCGTGTGCCTGGAGGTCGTCGAGCGCTACGACGGCTATGTCGCCCAGTATCTCGGTGATGGTGTCATGGTGTACTTCGGCTGGCCTCACGCGCATGAAGATGACCCGGAGCGCGCCGTAAGGGCCTCGCTGGACATGCTGTCCGCCGTTCGGGCGTTGCCGTTCGATCTCACCCTCCAAGCCAGGGCTGGCGTTGCAACGGGCCCTGTTGTGTTCGGTGACGCCAGTGCCGGGGACTCCTCGGTGGAGAGCCTGGCTGTCGGCGAAACCCCGAACATTGCCGCCCGGATCCAGGCTCTCGCTGAACCAGACCACGTGGTTGTTTCGGAGCTGACGCACAAGCTCCTCGGCAACTTGTTTGAATGCGCGGACCTCGGGGTTCAGACGCTCAAAGGCGTCGTCCAGCCAGTTCGTGCATGGCGGATCCTGTCGCCGCGCAACGTGGAGGGACGGTTCGACGCCACGCGGGAGCGTGGGCTGTCTCGACTGGTTGGCAGAACGAGCGAACTGGCGCTTCTCGAGGAGCGATGGGCGAAGGCGAAAGCGGGAGAGGGGCAGGTGGTTCTGCTCTGCGCCGAGCCGGGACTGGGAAAGTCTCGTCTGACACGCGCATTGCGCGACCGCATCAGTGATCGGAACTATGCGCAAGTGCGCTACCAGTGCTCGCCCTTTCATGCCGGTAGCGCACTGTATCCCGTCATCCAGCATCTCGAACGCCGCGCTGGAATAGCTCCCGAGGACGCGCCTGCGCACAAGCTCGCGAAGCTGCGGGGCCTGCTGACCAAGGACTTCGAATCGGTTGACACGGTCCTCGGGCTCTTCGCGCAGATCTTGTCACTTCCGGCCGCCGACACCTCGAACGACGATCTCTCGCCGCAGGAGCAGAAGGAGAAGACAGTCAAAGCCCTGGTGGACCAGCTCGCAGGGCGCGCGCAGCAGTCTCCAGTGCTGGCCGTGTTCGAAGATATCCACTGGGCCGATGCGACCACCCTCGACTTCATTGCCGAACTGCTGGACCGCGTGGAGACGGTGCCGGTACTTGCCGTCGCCACGTACAGACCTGAGTTCGAACCGGCGTGGCACGGGAAGCCCTGCGTAACGGCCGTGACCTTGTCCCGCTTGTCGAGGCGGGAGTCAGCAGCCCTCGTAAACGAGGTGGCGGGCGGTCGTTTGCCACCAGATGTCATCACCCAGATCGTCCAAAAGGCCGACGGCGTTCCTCTGTTCGCGGAGGAACTGACCAAGGCCGTGCTGGAGTCGGGGCTGGTAGATCCACCCGTACCGGGTGCCGTCGTGCCAGAACCGCGAGTCGCGCTCGCAATCCCGAGCACGTTGCGTGACTCCCTGATGGCCCGCATAGACCGAGTCGCGACGCTGAAGGAGACAATCCAGATCGCGGCCGTTCTCGGGCGCGAGTTCAGCTACCGGCTGATCAGCGCCGTATCGCAGCGTCCGGCGCAGGAACTCGACCATGCCCTGGAAAGCCTGGTTGCCGCGGAACTCCTGTCCATGCGTGGCCGAGGCGCGACTGCAACGTACGCATTCAGTCATGCGCTCGTCCAGGATGCGGCCTACGAATCCATTCTGAACCCTGATCGACGTCAGCTGCACGGAAGGACTGCAGACGTCCTCGCGAAGCAACTCGCCGAAGCCGAGGTCGGCGAACCGGCCCTCCTGGCCTTGCACCTGGAGCGCGCGGGGCGGGTCGACCAGGCAATCGAGTGGCATATGCGCGCAGGACAACACGAAAGGGCGAAGTTGGCGAACCGCGAAGCCATCTATCACCTTGAGCGCGCGCTCGCCCTGCTTCAGCCAGGCGCAGAGTGCAGGGAGATCGAAGCGGAGCTTCGTGGCAACCTCGGCTTGTTGCATGCGGAGGTATCCGGCTTCACCTCGCGACTGGCGAAGCAGCATCTGGATCGTGGCCGGGAACTCATAGAACAAGGGATATCCCGGGAGCGCGAGGTCCAGATCCTGATTGCTTCGTCGGAACACTCGCTGTGGACGGGAAGACTTGAAGAGCTTGCGAGTACCGGCGAGAGGTTGCGGCAGCTTTCCGTGGCGATGGACAAGCCTGCCCTCGCAGTGTTCGCCGACGAGATTGTCTGCCGCGCCGACATGTTCGCGGGGCGTAGCCGCGCGTCGTACGAGAAGGCGCGTCGCGCAGCGGAACTGTACGACGAGGTGAGAGACCGGCGACTCGCTTTCGTGTACGGCCGCGACCCGGGGATACAGGCCCTGTGCATTGCCGGCTACCAGGCCTGGAATGCGGGGCGCGTCGACGAAGCGATTGCATCCGCCGATCGCTGCGTGGTGGTCGGGCGAAACGTGGGTCACCCCTTCTCGCTCTGCTTTGCCCTGGCGTGGAGCGGGACCGATCTGGGTTACTTCATCCGTGATGCCGGGCGGGTGGCGGAATCGTCCCGTGAACTCATCGAGGTTGCCGAGCGCTATGGCTTCGGCTTCCACGCTGCCTTCGGGCGTTATTATTGCGGCTGGATCCTGGCAACTGAAGGGCGTTCCACGGAAGGCCTGGATCTGATGCGGGACTCGCTCAAGGAGATGATTGCGCTGGGCACGCGCGAGATCTTTGTCCCGCGGTTCACGGCTCAACTGGCTGCGGCGTACGGAGCCGCGGGGCGACCGGACGAAGGTCTCGACATTCTTGCCAGTTCGCCGGACCGCGCGCCGGGAGGCACGCCGTCGTCGTTCGCGGAGATCTTCCGAATGGAGGCGGACCTCCTTCGGTCCGGGCCGCGAGCCGATCTCGAACGTGCCGAGACGCTCTATCGCAAAGCGATACGGCAGGCCGTCGTCGACGAACAGACCATGTGGGAGCTTCGTGCATCGAACCATCTGTGCCACCTTCTCGTGGAGTCGGGCCGCGCGGACGAGGCGATGAGTATCCTGCGCCCTCTTCTCGAAAGCATCGTTCCCAGTGCGCGATCCCCGGACCTCGCGGACTCGTACGCACTGATGCGCGCGGTGGAACGGGCAGAGGGCGGTCAGCCGGCGGGAACGGCACTCAGCCGGTCCGCCTGGCTCGAAGGGCCGCCGGGGATCCTGGTTGGAGATCGCCGCCCATGACCGACTCGCGGAGCGGGTGTGCCGGAGTAAGGGCCTGGTCAGTCGAAGGACCGTGGTCCGTGTTTTGCGTCGTCATGGGCGGTACCGGGAATCGCAAGTTGAAGGGGTGAGTGAAGGGGTGAGGCATGAAACTGTTCGTGTGGAAGGGCGCTCCAGGTCCAAGGCGCGTGACGATGTTCCTCGCAGAGAAGGGGCTTGATGTCGACTCTGAAGACGTTGGTGATGGTTTCGGGCTGAATGCGGAGTTTCTTCGCGAGAATCCGGAAGGGATCGTTCCCTTGCTGCTCCTCGATGATGGCACCCGCGTGTTCGAGGCGATGGCGATATGCAGGTTCTTCGAACTCCACAAGCCGGATTCGCCGCTTTTGGGGCGCAATCCGCGCGAGGCAGCATTGATCGACATGTGGGAGCGCTGGGCCTACGAAGGCGCCATGATTGGCACCTCGGAGGTCTTCCGGAACAGCCACCCTGCATTCAGGGACCGAGGCCTTGCGGTGGGCTCCGAGCCCGTTCCGCAGATTCCCGAACTGATCGAGCGAGGCAAGGGCAGGCTTCAGCGCTTTGCGGACAGGCTCGATCGGCAGTTGAGCGGCTCGGAGTTCGCCGCAGGTGACGCGTTTTCCGCGGCGGACATCACTGCCTTGTGCGGGCTGGACTTCGCCAAGGTTCTCGGGCTCGATCTGATGCAGACCAGGCCAGGTCTCGCGCGCTGGCATGCGCAGATGAGCCAACGGCGGAGCGCGCAACTGCCGTGGTAGGCTCCCCGAGTCCGAGGTTGCTTGTGAGCGAGATTCATTGAGCGAGTCCCGCCCGTCTCGGAGACATCGCTGTCTTGGTGCCCGGCCCACGGGAGGGGTTGGCACCGCCGGTCGGTCGTTCTTGCGGGATGGCACAGGGTTCGCCGCGGTCCTCGACGAGTGGGGCCGGGACGCGCACTTGCCGGGCAGGCGGCGGTAAGAGCGCATGCGTTCACGGATTGCGCCTCGCACCCCAGCCAACGCTGCCTTGAATCCCAGTGGCGTCCTCCAGACGGTCCGCATCCTGCGAGCACCGTTGCCGTCTACCCGAAGGGCGCCTCGACGGGTCGAGCTCCGCCTGCCGCCAGAGGAACCGCAGATAACCAGCCAGACCTCCGCCCAAGTCTACGATCAGCTGGCCGAACAGTGGCTCGATGATCATTTCAGCCGCGCCGACGGCGTGCGCCAGCACGAGCGAGCACTGGCTTTCCTCGCTGAATCATCACGGCCTGGGATAGTCTCTGGCACGTGGATCTCCGGCACCAGCGTTCCCTGATGCTGAAGCTGATGGCCGGGCTGGAACCGGGCGGCGTGTTCCTGTTCACGTCCGGAGGGCTGGATGCGCCCGGCGAGCACGTGGACGCGACCATGGGGCCGCTGCTGTACTACTCGACGCTCGGGATACCTGCGCTGCTCGGTGTCCTGGAGGAGGGCGCGTGCGTGTGTCCGCATCTCGAATTCGACCAGTATCCGCAGAAGCACCTCGTGGTCGTTGCTCAGCGCCTCACCTGACGCGGCAGGTCGATGGCCGCCTCGCGACGCCGGGTGAAGCCCGTGTGGCCAGCATCCGGCACGCGCCCGCCCCGCTTCGGGACGAACCGCAGGGAGTGTTCCGGGTTGCGCCCATCGGCGCCCGCGGAGGCTCGCGCAGGTCTTTTCGGCGGCGCCGCGGGCGGTGTCATCATTCGGGTCGCGACCCGGCGCCGACTGCCGCGGCAGGCGCAGGAGATTTCCGAGCTTGATGCACGACGGCTGACCAACCCCTGTCGCGGGTGGCGAGTCTGCCCTTGCATCCACGAAAGGAGCGGACATGTTCATCGCAGTGCCCGAGGATTCCCCGGAAACGGCGAAGGTCTACAAGTCCACCGCCGACGCGCAGGGCTTCGTCATGAACCTGGCCAGGGCTTGGGCGTGGCGCCCGGATGTCTTCGACGGCTTCGCTGCCCTGCGCGGGCTGCTCACCAGCCAGTCGACCCTGAGCAAACGGGAGCAGGCGCTGCTAGTGTGCGCGGGTGCCGCCGAGCTCGGGGACGCCTACTGCTCGCTGGCCTGGGGGAACACCCTTTCGAAGGAAGCCGGTGCGAGCGCTGCTGCGGCAGTGATCGCCGACGTGTCTTCGGTGGAGCTGAGTGCCCGCGAACGCGCGCTCACCTCCTGGGCCCGCAAGGTCGTCAGGGATCCGAATGCCACCACGGCCGCCGACGTTCAGGCGCTGCGTGATGCCGGGCTGGGCGAACGCGAGATCTTCGAGGCGACGGTGTTCGTGGCATTCCGGCAGGCGTTCTCGACCGTGAACGACGCCCTCGGCGTGCAGCCGGACCGGCAGCTCCTGGAACTCGTGCCGCCGGAAGTGCGCGCCGCCGTCGATTTCGGCCGTGCCGCAGCGGACGCCTGAACCCTCCGCGAGCTCAGTCGGCAAACAACTCGTGGAACATCCCCCGCAGCCACTGGCTCCCCGGCTCGCGGCGGAAGCGCGGGTGCCAGAACATGCGGATGGCGATCTCGGGCAGCTTCACCGGGTGTGCCGCCAGGCGCAGGCGGAAGGGCTCCACGCAGTGGCGCGCGAAACGCTCGGGCACCGTGGCCACCAGGTCGGTGGCCGCGAGGATGTGTCCCACCGCCACGAAGTGCGGCACCGTGAGCACCACCCTGCGGCGCACGCCCAGACGGTCGATGGACTGGTCCATGAGCGCGTGCCCCGTGCCCGTGGCCGAGACCACCACGTGCTCGGCGGCCTCGAAGTCCTGGAGCGTCACCGTACGCTTGCGCGCCAGGGGGTGCGCGGCGCGGAACATGCACACGTAGTGGTGGTTGAACAGCCGCCGCTGCTGGAAGCCCTCGTCGAGTTGCGGCAGCCAGCCCACCGCGAGGTCCACCGCGCCCGAGGCGAGGTCCTCGGCCAGCCCCGCGCCGGTGGTGCGCACGGTGGCCAGCGTCACGCCCGGCGCCTCGGCCGCCAGACGCTCCATCAGCCGCGGCAGGAAGTAGATCTCGCCGATGTCGGACATGGCCACCACGAACCGGCGCTGGCTGCCCTCGGGCTCGAAGCGGGTGTGCTGGCTGAGGGTGTCGTGGATGGTGCCCAGCGCCCGGGCGATGGGGTCGGCGAGTTCCATGGCGAAGGCCGTCGGTTCCATGCCCCGCGCGGTAGGCACGAACAGCGGGTCGCCGAGCTGGCCGCGCAGGCGCTTCAGCGCGTTGCTCACCGCCGGCTGGGTCATGCCCAGTCTGTGGGCCGTCGCCGACACCCGCCGCTCCCGGACCAGGGTGTCGAAGATCAGCAGCAGGTTGAGGTCCAGGTCCTTGAGGTCCATTGCGGTATTCAGGCCGTGAATGGCGGGGATTCACGCAGCGCCGTCGCGGCGGACCCCGGCGCCGCCTAGACTGCCTCACCGCCCTCCCGGACGACGGAGCAGACATGGCAGACCCCCAGGCCCGTGCCGGCACCGAGGCACTATACGGAAACGAGCCGGGCGGGCCCCGCTGGGAGGGCGAAGGAACCAGCCGCATTCCGTTCGGCGTGTACACCGACCCGGCCCTGCACGCCCGCGAGCTCGAGCGCTTCTTCTACCGCGGGCACTGGTGCTACGTCGGCCTCGAGGCCGAGATCCCGGAGCACGGCGACTTCAAGCGCACCGTGGTGGGCGAGCGCTCGGTGCTGATGATCCGCGCCGAGGACGGTGGCATCAACGTGGTGGAGAACGTCTGCGCCCACCGCGGCATGCAGTTCTGCCGCGAGCGCCAGGGCAACCGCCGCGAGCTGGTGTGCCCCTATCACCAGTGGACCTACGACCTGGACGGCGCGCTGCGCGGCGTGCCCATGCGCCGTGGCGTGAAGCGCGAGGGCCGCGTGGACGGCGGCATGCCGCCGGACTTCGACCCGGCGCAGCACGGCCTCACCCGGCTGAAGGTGGCCAGCCGCGGCGGCGTGGTGTTCGCGAGCTTCGACCCGGACGTGGAGCCCTTCGAGGCGTTCCTCGGCACCGAGATCCTCGGCTGGTTCGACCGCCTGTTCAACGGGCGGCGGCTGGTGGCGCGCCGACAACGCGGCGCGGCTGCGGTCCGACCCCCGCGGACGCCACGCCGCCATGATCTCCACCCGCGGCAGCGGCGCGGCCAACGCCCAGGTCACCGCGGGGGTGACGAGCTTCCGCGAGGACATGAAGATCCGCGACCCGCGCCTGCTCGACATCGTCCCCGAGGACTGGTGGAAGGGGCCCACGGCGGTGATGCTCACGGTGTTCCCGAGCGTGGTGTTCCAGCAGCAGGTCAACAGCGTCTCCACCCGCCACATCCAGCCGCTGGGCGGGGGCGAGTTCGACTTCGTCTGGACCCACTTCGGCTTCGAGGACGACACCCCGGAGATGACCCGCCGGCGGCTGGTGCAGGCCAACCTGTTCGGCCCGGCGGGTTTCGTGTCCGCCGACGACGGCGAGGTGATCGAGCTCTCGCAGCGCGGCATGGCGCAGAAGCCCTTCCACCGCGCCCTGGCCGAGCTCGGCGGCCGCGGCACGGGCGATGCCGACCACATGGTCACCGAGACCCTGATCCGCAGCATGTACCGCTACTGGCGCGAGGTGATGGAGGCATGAGCGTTGACGGCGCCAACTACCTCGACATCGTGCGCCTGCACGCCGAGTATGCGGCCGCCGTGGACGCGGGCCGCTGGGACGCCTGGATGGACCTGTTCGAGGACGACTGCGAGTACCGCATCCAGCCCCGCGAGAACCACGAGCGCGGCCTGCCGCTGGCCACCCTGATGCTGCTCAGCAAGGACATGCTTCGCGACCGCGTCTTCGGCGTGAAGGAGACCCTGTTCCACGACCCCTACGTGCAACGCCACGTGGTGGGCGCGCCGCTGGTGCGTGCCATGGCGGAGGGGGTGGTGGAGACCGAGGCGAACTACGCCGTGTTCCGCACCCGCCTGGACGGCGTGTCCACGGTGTTCAACGTGGGCCGCTACCTGGACCGCATCCGCCTGGGCCCCGCCGGGCCGCGTTTCGTGTCGCGGCTGTGCATCTACGACACCGAGACGGTCCCCAACTCCATCATCCATCCCATCTGATCATGGAAAGCAACTGGCACGAGTGCGCGGCACTCGACGACCTTCCCGAGGGCGACGTGACGGGCGTGCAGGTGGGCGGCCGCAACCTCGCGCTCTACCGGGTGGACGGCGAGGTCTTCGCCACGGCCGATGGCTGCACCCACGGGCGCGGCCGGCTGTGCGAGGGCTTCCTGGACGGCCACCTCATCGAGTGCCCGCTGCACCAGGGTCGGTTCGACGTGCGCACGGGCAAGGCCACCTGTGCACCGCTCACGGTGGACGTGGCGGTGTACCCCGTCCGGGTGGACGGGGGGCGGGTCTACGTCGCGCTCTAGCCGGCAGGCGCGTGCCCGCCCGGGACGGGTTTGCCGTGTCCACGGCCGGGGAGGTATCTTTCGCCGCTTTGGGCGGCCCGGGGCCGCCGCGAGAGGACATTCCGTGCCCGGCCTGAGCTCTGCCGACCACTCCACCAGCCCGCCCGCCATCACCATCCCGCGGGACTACAACGCCGCCCACGACCTGATCGAGCGCAACCTCGCCGCGGGCCGGGCCGGCAAGGTGGCCTTCATCGATGACGCCGGCGCCGTCACGTACGGCGAACTGGCCGAGCGCGTGAACCGCGTGGCCAACGCGCTCACCGCCCTGGGCCTCCAGCCCGAGGACCGCCTGCTGCTCTGCCACCTGGATACCGCCGACTGGGTGGCCGTGTTCCTGGGCGCCATCAAGGCCGGAATCGTGCCCATCGCGGTGAACACGCTGCTCACCACGGACGACTACCGCTTCATGCTGCGCGACAGCCGCGCCCGCGCCCTGGTGGTGTCGGAGGCGCTGCTGCCGCAGTTCGCGCCGGCCCTGGACGACGCCCCGGCGCTGCGCCGCGTGATCGTGTCGGGCCGCCAGGTGGACACCCACCTGCACCTGCAATCGCTGATGCGCGTGGCCGGCACCGCCTTCGAGCCCGCCGCCACCACCTGCGACGACGCCTGCTTCTGGCTCTACACCTCCGGCTCCACGGGCACGCCCAAGGGGGCGGTGCACGTGCACTCCAGCCTGATCCAGACTTGGGAGCTGTACGCGAAGCCCATCCTCGGTGTGCGCGAGGACGACGTGCTGTTCTCGGCTGCCAAGCTGTTCTTCGCCTACGGCCTGGGCAACGCGCTCACCTTCACGCTGGCCGCCGGCGCCACCGCCGTGCTCATGTCCGAGCGCCCGACGCCCGCGGCCGTGTTCCGCCGCCTGCGCGAGCACCGGCCCACGGTGTTCTATGGCGTGCCCACGCTCTACGGCGCGCTGCTCGCATCGCCCGAGCTTCCCGCGCGCGGCGAACTGGCGCTGCGCGTGTGCACCTCCGCCGGCGAGGCCCTGCCCGCCGAGCTGGGCCGCCGCTGGACCGAGCATTTCGGCGTGGAGATCCTGGACGGCATCGGCTCCACGGAGATGCTGCACATCTTCCTGTCCAACCGTCCCGGCCAGGTGCGCTATGGCACCACCGGCATGCCCGTGCCCGGCTACGCGCTGCGCCTGGTCGGCGAGGACGGCCACGAGGTGGCCGAGGGGGAACTGGGCGAGCTCCAGATCGCCGGCCCCACCAGCGCCGCCTTCTACTGGAACAACCGCGCGCGCTCGCGCGACACCTTCCACGGCCCCTGGACCCGCGCCGGCGACAAGTACTCGCGCAGCGCCGACGGCTTCTACACCTATGGCGGCCGCTCCGACGACATGCTCAAGGTGAGCGGCATGTACGTCTCGCCCTTCGAGGTGGAGGCCGCCCTGATGACGCACCCGCAGGTGATGGAAGCCGCGGTGGTGGGCGACGAGGACGAGAATGCGCTGGTGAAGCCGCGCGCCTTCGTGGTGCTGCGCCCGGGCGCGCAACCCGGCGAGGCCATGGTCCACGCGCTGCAGCAGCACGTGAAGGAACATCTCGCCCCGTTCAAGTATCCACGCTGGGTGGAGTTCCTGCCCGAGCTGCCCAAGACCGCCACGGGCAAGATCCAGCGCTTCAAGCTGCGCACGCGGCGCTCCGCCTGACCCTTCCTGAGAGGTCTCCCATGCAACGACGCCACTTCCTCGCCGCCGCCACGCTGTCCCTCGCACTGCCGCCGCTGGCGCGCGCCCAGGCCGCGAGGCTGCGCGTGGGGCTGATGCTCCCCTACACCGGCACCTTCGCCCAGCTCGGCACCGCCATCGAGAACGGCCTGCGCCTGGCGCTTGCCCAGGCCGGCGGCCGCTTCGGGGGGCGCGAGGTGGAGTTCTTCAAGGTGGACGACGAATCCGATCCCGCCAAGGCCACCGACAACGCCAACCGCCTGGTCACCCGCGACAAGGTGGACGTGCTGGTGGGCACGGTGCACTCCGGCGTGGCCATGGCCATGGTGAAGGTGGCGCGCGAGAGCGGCGTGCCGCTGGTCATCCCCAACGCCGGCGCCAACGCCGCCACCGGCCCGGCCTGTGCGCCCAACGTGTTCCGCACCTCCTTCTCCAACTGGCAGACCACCCACGCCCTGGGCAAGGTGATCGCGGAGCGCGGCCAGAAGAAGGCGGTGTTCATCACCTGGAAGTACGCCGCCGGCGAGGAAGCCGCCGCGTCCTTCCGCGAGGGCTTCGAGAAGGCCGGCGGCACGGTGGTGAAGGAACTCTTCCTGCCCTTCCCCAACGTGGAGTTCCAGGCGCTGCTCACCGAGATCGCCTCGCTCAAGCCCGACGCCGTGGGCAGCTTCTTCGCCGGCGCGGGCGCGGTGAAGTTCGTGAAGGACTGGGCCGCCGCGGGGCTGAAGGACCGCATCCCGCTGTACGGCTCGGGCTTCCTCACCGAGGGCGTGCTGCCGGCCCAGGGCGATGCCGCCGAGGGCATCGTCACCACGCTGCACTACGCCGATTCGCTCGACTCCCCGCGCAACAAGGCCTTCCGCACCGCCTACATGGCCGCCTTCAACAAGCTCGAGCCGGACGTGTATGCCATGCAGGGCTTCGACACGGGCCTGCTGCTGCAGCAGGGTCTCGAGGCGGTGAAGGGCGACGCCGCCAACCGCACCGCGCTGCTCGCCGCCATGGAGGCCGCCGAGATCGACAGCCCGCGCGGCCGCTGGCGCATGTCCAAGGCCCACAACCCCATCCAGGACATCTACCTGCGCCGGGTGGAGAAGGGCGACAACAAAGTGATCGGCATCGCCTGGAAGGCGCTCGAGGACCCGGCGCGCGGCTGCAAGCTGTGACGCGGGCCCGCGCGCGATGACCGCGGCATGGACCTCGCCACCTTCCTCATTCAGCTGCTCAACGCGCTCCAGTACGGCCTGCTGCTGTTCCTGATCGCCAGCGGCCTCACGCTGGTGTTCGGCATCATGGGCGTGATCAACCTCGCCCACGGCGCCTTCACCATGGTGGGCGCCTACCTGGCGTGGTCGCTGGCAGGACTCACGGGCAGCTTCTGGGCCGCGCTGGCACTGGGCATCCCGCTCACCATGCTGCTCGGTGCCGCCATCGAGTGGCTGTTCGTGCAGCGCCTCTACGCGCGCGACCACCTGCACCAGGTGCTGCTCACCTTCGGCCTGATCCTCATCCTCGAGGAGTCGCGCAGCCTGCTGTTCGGCGACGACGTGCATTCCGTGGCCGTGCCGGCGCTGCTGTCGGGCTCGATTCCGCTCACCGACACGCTGTCCTATCCCGTCTACCGCCTCGCCATGTCGGGCGCCTGCCTCGCGCTGGCGCTGGCCATGGCGTGGGTGATCCGCTCCACGCGCATCGGCATGATGGTGCGCGCCGGTGCCTCGAACCGCGAGATGGCCCAGGCCCTGGGCATCGACATCAAGCTCGTGCAGCTGGGCGTGTTCTCGGTGGGCATCGCGCTCGCCGGGCTGGCGGGCATGATCGCCGCGCCCGTGTCCTCCGTGTTCCCCGGCATGGGCAACCAGGTGCTGATCGTGTGCTTCGTGGTGGTGGTGATCGGCGGCATCGGCTCGGTGAAGGGCGCCTTCGTGGCCGCGCTGCTCATCGGCCTGGTGGACACCTTCGGCAAGGTGGTGACGCTGGAGGTGGCGGGCGTGAAGCTGCTGCCCCAGCTCGCCGGCATGAGCGTTTACCTGCTGATGGCAGCGGTGCTGCTGTGGCGGCCCGAGGGGCTGTTGGGGCGGCGCACGTGAGGATGGGGTCGTGACGCGCACGCAGTGGGTGCTGGTGGCGGCGGGCTTCGCGCTGCTCGCGGCCATGCCCTTCGTGGCCGACAAGTTCA
>CAZXJW010000030.1:12591-19002 GCA_964641005.1 uncultured Rhodocyclaceae bacterium | reverse complement strand
AGTACCCGGTGGGCGTGTACACGCTGCCCAAGCACCTGGACGAGAAGGTGGCGCGCCTGCAGCTCAAGAAGCTCAACGCCCAGCTGACCGAGCTCTCCGACGCCCAGGCCCGCTACATCGGCGTCCAGAAGTCCGGTCCCTACAAGCCGGAGCACTACCGCTACTGAC
Source organism: uncultured Rhodocyclaceae bacterium (assembly GCA_964641005.1). Lineage (GTDB taxonomy): Bacteria > Pseudomonadota > Gammaproteobacteria > Burkholderiales. The sequence goes on along the minus strand of CAZXJW010000030.1, from coordinate 18,834 downwards.
CTCCCGGCGGGCCCCCTCGGGGGCCCGCATGGGGTCAGGTCTTGCCTGCTGCGTCATTCCCGGGGTCAGGTCCTTCATTCCCGGGGTCAGGTCTTGATTCTTTCAGGCGGTCCCTCGCCCGGTGAGCGGGCGAGTTTCGCCGACACGGGGATGCTCCGTTGAGCCAGCGCACCTTCTCCTTCGAGCTGTTTCCCCCCCAGACGCCGGAGGGGCTCGAGAAGCTGCGCGTCACCGTGAGCCAGCTGGTCCAGCTGCAGCCCGAGTTCTTCTCCGTCACCTTCGGCGCCGGCGGTTCCACCCGCGAGCGAACGCTCGGCGTGGTGCTCGAGCTCAAGGAGCAGGGCCTGGACGTGGCGCCGCACCTGTCGTGCGTGGCCGCCACGCGCGCCAGCACCCGCGAACTGCTCGACCGCTACCGCGACGCCGGCGTGCGCCGCATCGTCGCCCTGCGCGGCGACCTGCCCTCGGGCATGGTGGAGATCGGCGAGTTCCGCTTCGCCGCCGACCTCGTGGCCTTCATCCGCGAGCAGTACGGCGATCACTTCCACGTGGAGGTGGCCGCCTATCCCGAGTACCACCCGCAGGCGAAGACGCCGGAGGACGACCTCGCCGCCTTCGCCCGCAAGGTGGCCGCCGGCGCGGATTCCGCCATCACCCAGTACTTCTACAACGCCGACGCCTACTACAGCTTCCGCGAGCAGTGCGAGGCGCGCGGCGTGGCCGTGCCCATCGTGCCGGGCATCATGCCCATCACGCGCTTCACCCAGCTCGCCCGCTTCTCCGATGCCTGCGGCGCGGAGATCCCGCGCTGGATCCGGCGCAAGCTGGAATCCTTCGGCGACGACACCGCCTCGATCCGCTCCTTCGGCCTGGACGTGGTCACCCGCCTGTGCGACGACCTGCTGCGCAACGAGGCGCCGGGCCTGCACTTCTACACCCTGAACCAGGCCGGCGCCGTCACCACCATCTGGCAGCGGCTCGGGCTGTAAACTCCGGCGCGTGGTCTCCTCCCGCGCCCGCTTCATCCTCCTGCTGATCGCGCTGGCCGCCGCGGCCGCCGCGGCCGACCTGTTCTGGCTGCGCGGCACCGAGGCCTTCTCCAATCGCGTGGCCGACGCCTTCCTGCGCGCCCAGTCGCAGGCACGCACCGCCGACCAGGACATCGTCATCGTCGCCATCGACGAGGCCTCCATCACGGGCATGGCCGAGCTGGCCGGCAGCTGGCCCTGGCCGCGATCGGTGCACGGCGAGCTGGTGACCGGCCTCGCGGCGCAGAAGCCCCGCGCCATCGTGTTCGACGTGATGTTCGGCGAGCCCGACGTGTTCCGGCCCGAGTCGGACCAGGAGTTCAACCGGGTCATCGCCCAGTTCGACAACGTCTACTTCCCCACGGCGCGGCATGATCCCGTGGGCGACCCGTACGGCACCTCCATCCGGGAACTCGCGCCCGCGCTGGGCGCTGTGCGCAATCCGCGCTCCGACCCTGCCGCGAAGATCGACGTGCTCCTGCCCCTGGCGCTGGCGCCGCAGAACTGGCGCCTGGGCCTGATCAACTTCACCCAGGACCGCGACGGCGTGGGCCGGCGCTACCTGCTCTGGGAGCGCGCCTACGGCTGGCGCATCCCCTCGCTGCCCACGCGCCTGGCCGCCGAGCAGGGCTGGCCGCTGCCCGACCGCGACGATATCCAGCTCGCCTGGCGCGGCGGGGTGATGGCCCACCCGCAGGTGTCCTATGGCGAGCTGTACGTGGAGTTCAACAGCGAGAGGAAGAAGCGTCCGGCCGACGAGTTCCGCGACAAGGTGGTGGTGATCGGCGCCACCGCCACGGGGCTGTTCGACCTGCGGGTGACGCCCGTGTCCATCCGCCATCCCGGGGTGGAGATCCTCGCCACCGCCATCGACAACCTGAAGAACCGCAGCTGGCTGCGCACGGCGCCGACCTGGGCGGCGCCGGCGGCCACCTTCTCGCTGCTGGCGCTGCTCGGCGCGGCCTTCCTCGCGCGGCTCAACACCCTGCGCATCGGCGTGGGCCTCGTGATCGCCACCGCGGTGCTGCTGGGCGCGAGCTGGTTCGGCGCGGGCAACGGCCTGTGGCTGCCGGTGATGACGCCGCTGGTGTTCGCCTGGGCGCTCTACCTCGCCGGCGCGCTGCACGGCTACCGTGAGGAGCAGCGCTCGCGGGAGTCGGCGGTGCGGGAGTTCTCGCGCTTCGTGAACCCGGTGGTGGTGCAGGAGCTGATGGCCAAGGGCGGCCTGTCGCGCCAGGGCGAGAGCCGCGAGGTGACGCTGCTGTTCTCGGACATCCGCGGCTTCACCACCCTGTCGGAGTCGCGCACGCCGCAGGAGGTGGTGGACCTGCTCAACCGCTACTTCTCGCGCCAGGTGGCGGTGATCTTCCGCCACGGGGGCACGCTGGACAAGTTCATCGGCGACGCCATCATGGCCTGCTGGGGCGCGCCCATCGATGACCCCGAGCACGCGAAGCACGCCGTGGCCGCCGCGCTGGACATGGCTGACGAGCTCGCCGCCTTCAAGCAGGAGATCGGCGCCACGGGACTCGACTTCGACGTGGGCATCGGCCTGCACTCCGGGCCCGCCGTGGTGGGCCTCATCGGTTCGGAGCAGCGGCGCGAGTACACCGCCATCGGCGACACGGTGAACCTGGCGAGCCGCATCGAGGGCCTCACCAAGGGCGTGGCGCGCATCCTGGTGTCCGAGGAGACGGCGCGACGCTGCGGAACGTCTTTTGCTTTTCTCGACCGGGGTGCCTTTGCCGTGAAGGGCCGCGCACAGGAGGTGCGGCTCTACGAACCGCGGCGCAAGCCCGCCCCCTGAATCGCGGAGACCGTCATGACACCGACACGCAGGGTCCGCTTCGGACTTTTCGCGCTGCTCGCGCTGGCTGCTTCGACCGCGGCCGCCCAGGCGCAGAAGCCGACGGCCGAATCGGGCTTCACGCTGCGCGAGACCGACGTGCGCGCAAGGCCCTTCCTCGACGCCGCCGCCCTGGGCAAGCTGCCCGAGCGCACGGCCGTCACCGTCCAGCAGCGCCAGGGTGGCTGGATGCTGGTGAAGGGTGCCGATCTCGAGGGCTGGGTCCGCATGTTGAGCGTGCGCCTGGGCAACCCCGATCCGAAGAAGAACGACACCACCTTCCTCACCGCCATCGGCTTCGGCAAGCGGCCCGGCGGCGCGCCCACGGCCACCACCGGCGTGCGCGGCTTCTCCGAGGAAGACCTGAAGGCGGCGAAGCCGAGTCCCGAGCAACTGCAGAAGATGGACAGCTTCGCCATGCCGATCGCCGGCGCCGCGCAGTTCGCCGCGGCCGGCCGTCTCGCGCCGAAGCCCGTGCCCTACGTGGACGCGAACGGCAAGCCCGTGAAGGAGAAGAAATGATGCGCGCGCGTCTTTCCCCCAGGGTGTGGTGGGCGGCTGCCGTGGCCGCGACCGTGATGGCCGTGGGCTGCGCCCAGAACCAGCAGGAGGCCTTCCTGCGCAACGTGGGCGGTGTCGATGGCCTGGTGAAGAACGTGCAGCAGGCCACCGGCACGGTGAGCGAGACCGACGAGATCGCCATGGGCCGCGGCATCGCCGAGACGCTGCTCGGCGCACGTCCGCTGGTGGATGACGCCGACCTGCAGCGCTACGTGAACGCCGTGGGCACCTGGGTGGCGGCGCAGTCGGACCGGCCGGGCATCCCGTGGCGCTTCGGCGTGAACGACAGCGACCACGTGAACGCCTTCGCGGCGCCGGGCGGCTTCGTCATCGTCACCAGGGGGATGATGAACACCCTGTCGAGCGAGGCGGAACTGGCGGGCGTGCTGGGCCACGAGATCGCCCACGTCACTCGCAAGCACCACCTCAACGCGCTGCGCAAGGGCGCGTTCGTGAACCTGCTGGGCGCGGGTGCCGCGGCGGGCGCGTCGGGCTCGCGCAGCGAGGAACTGGTCAATGCCCTGGTGGGCCCCACCAAGGAGCTCTACGCACGCGGGCTGGACAAGGACGACGAGTTCGACGCCGACCGCACCGGCATCGTGCTCGCCGCCCGCGCCGGCTACGACCCCTACGGCCTTCCCGCCGCGCTGCAGAACCTGGCCAGGATCAAGGCCGACGATCCGTATCTCGCGCTGCTGTTCAAGACCCACCCCAGCCCGGGCGACCGCCTTGATCGCCTCGGCACTGCCATGGGCGCGAACTTCGACGGCCTCACCGGCCAGCAGCAGAACCAGGAGCGCTTCGTCAACGCCACGAAGCGCCTGAAGATCGCCCAGCAGTAACCCCGGAAAACACCTTCGCAAGGGGTTTCGAGGGAATCCCCTTCGCAAGGTGTTTTTTCGCGCGAGGGAATCTTCGTCGCAGGGCGTGTTCCCGGAGCGAATCCCCTTCGCAAGGTGTTTTTCACTTGCAAGGTGTTTCCCCGCGAGGCGGATCCCGGCGCCCGAAAAGAGCAACGCCCGCGCGAGGCGGGCGTTCCGGGGGCCGAGGGCTCGACAGCCTCAGGCGGCGCGCTTCTTCTGCTGCGCGGCCTGGGCATGCATCGCGGCATAGGCCCCGTGGGCCGCGGCTTCCGCCTCGCCCACGTGCACGGCGTATCCCATGTCCTGCAGCACCGAGCCCAGCGCCGACAGGCACAGCATCACGTTGTCCGGGCGGCAGGAATAGCCCATGGTGCCGAAGCGCCAGATCTTGCCGGCGAGAGGGCCCAGTCCGGCGCCGATCTCGAGGTTGAACTCGTTGAGCAGGCGCTTGCGCACCTCCGCCTCGTCCACGCCCTCGGGCACGCGCGCGGCGTTCATCTGGGGGATCTGGTATTCCTCGGCCACCAGGAACTTCAGGCCCATGGCCTCCAGGCCCGCCTTCAGCGCGATGTGGTGGCGGCGATGGCGCGCCCAGCAGTCCTCCAGCGTCTCCTCGCGGATCAGCAGCAGCGCCTCGTGCAGCGCGAACAGCGAATTGGTGGGCGCCGTGTGGTGGTAGGTGCGGTTGGTGCTGCCCCAGTAGCTGGAGAGCAGGTTCATGTCCATGAACCAGGAGTGCACCTTGTCCTTGCGCTCGCGCACGCGCTGCACCACGCGCTCGGAGAACGACACCGGCGACAGCCCCGGCGTGCACGACAGGCACTTCTGGCTCGCGGAGTAGATGGCGTCCACGCCCCACTCGTCCACCAGCACCGGGCAGCCGCCCAGCGAGGTCACCGCGTCCACGATGGTGAGCGCGCCGTACTTGTGGGCCACTTCCACCAGCGCCTTGGCGTCCGACAGGCAGCCCGTGGAGGTCTCGGCGTGCACGAAGGACACCACCTTGGTGTCGGGATGGGCCTTCAGGGCATCCTCGAGACGCTGCGGGTCGCAGGGCGTGCCCCACTCGTGGTCGATGACCACGCCCACGCCGCCGGCGCGTTCCACGTTCTCGAGCTGGCGGCCGCCGAACACGCCGTTGCGCATCACGATGACCTTGTCACCCGGCGCCACCATGTTCACGAAGCAGTACTCCATGCCCACGGAGCCGGGACCGGAGACGGGGAAGGTGAGGGGGTTCTTGGTCTGGTAGACGTAGCGCAGGAGCGACTTCAGCTCCTCCATCATGTCCACGAAGATCGGGTCGAGGTAGCCGATGGCCGGCTGGCTCATGGTGGTGAGCACGCGCGGGTGGATCTCGGTGGGCCCGGGGCCCATCAGTGTGCGCTGCGGCGGGTGGAACGACTGGATGCGCTTGGCAGGCAGGAAGGTGTTCATGGCGTCACTCCCGGGGATGGCGAAGGCGAGTTTGTTGTCGTCCTCCCCGCGCGACTTGACGCGCACGGGGCGCCGCAGGGTGGCTTCGTTGAGGACCTCGAGGGCACTGATGCCGCCCTCCGTGACCGCTTCCACCTCCACGGCCCAGCGCGCCGGGACATAGCCGGACTTCACCCAGTTGCTGACCACCGCCCGGTCGAGCTTGAGGCGGCGGGCGACTTCGGCCTGGGATCCGAAATGGCTGACGAGACGTTCGGCGCAGTTCATGGCAATGACGGGTTGAAGCAGGGCGTGAACTCTGCCTTATCAAAATTACTTTGACAACCCCGTCTCACCCCTTCGCGGGGCGAGGTCTCCCGCGCCTGGACTCAGGCCTTCCGGCCGATGGCCAGATTGAACCCCGCCATCCCCGCCACCATCGCCGCCACAAAGATCCAGACTCGCATGTCACCGAAGCCGGCGCTCACCAACGCGGGCCCGGGGCAGAACCCGCCCAGCCCCCAGCCCA
>CAZXJW010000030.1:0-12581 GCA_964641005.1 uncultured Rhodocyclaceae bacterium | reverse complement strand
CCGAAGAGCAGGCTGCCCGCCACCAGTCGCCCGTCAATGCCGCGCGCCTCGGGTACGTTGAACACGGGATCCAGCAGCGGCCTGGCTCCGGGCTTCCGGCTCAGCGCCCATGCCGCCCCGAACACCACCAGTGCCCCACCCATCACGAAGGCCAGGCTCGGATCCCACTGACCGGTGATGTCCAGGAAGCCCACCACCTTGGCCGGATTGGTCATCTGCGCCACCAGCAGGCCGATGGCGAACACCACGCCGGCCACGAACGCGAACACGATCCGTCCCATCTCAGGCCATCCTCGCCACGGCGAACACGGCCGCCATGCCGGTGGCCATGAAGCACAGCGTGGCCACCACGGAGCGCGGACTGAGCCGTCCGATGCCGCACACGCCGTGGCCGCTGGTGCAACCCGAGCCGAGCTGGGTGCCCACGCCCACCAGCAGCCCCGCGAGGATCATCCGCCCGGTCCCGCCCTCCAGCTCGAAGGCGATGGCCTCGCCCAGCACCGCCTTCGCCGCGAACCCCGTGACCAGCAGCCCCGCCACGAAGGCCAGCCGCCACCCCCAGTGCCCGCGCTCAAACACCAGCAGCTGCCCGAGGATGTTCGACACGCCCGCGATGCGCCCCAGCCCCCACCACGTGAGTGCCGCCGCCAGCCCGATGAGCGCGCCGCCGGCCAGCGCCGACCAGGGCGTGAAGTTGACGATGGTCATGTGTCCCCCGCGGCGCGGATCGGGATCACCCGGGGCTCGGGCAGGGGTTCGTGGTCGAAGGCGATGTCGCCACCGTCCACAGGCACGCCGGTGGCCTCGAGGTTGCGGAAGTCGTGCAGGGCGTGGTCGGCCAGGTGGGTGGGCACCACGTTCTGCATGGCCCGGAACATGTTGTCCAGGCGCCCGGGGTACTTGCGCTCCCACTCGTGCAGCATGGCCTTCACCTGGGCGCGCTGCAGGTTGTCCTGGGAGCCGCACAGGTCGCAGGGGATGATGGGGAACTGGCGCAGCTCGGCGTAGGCCACCAGGTCCGACTCGCGCACGTAGGCCAGCGGCCGGATCACCACGTGGCGCCCGTCGTCGGACACCAGCTTGGGCGGCATGCCCTTCATCTTCGAGCCGAAGAACATGTTGAGCATGAGGGTGACGAGCATGTCGTCGCGGTGATGGCCCAGGGCGATGCGGGTCGCGCCGATCTCGCTGGCCACCCGGTAGAGCACGCCGCGGCGCAGCCGCGAGCACAGCGAGCACATGGTGCGGCCCTCGGGGATCAGGCGCTTGACCACGCTGTAGGTGTCCTGCACCTCGATGCGGTACTCGATGCCCAGCGACTTCAGGTAGTCCGGCAACACGTGCTCCGGATAGCCGGGGTGGCGCTGGTCGAGGTTCACCGCCACGATGTCGAAGTGCACCGGCGCCGACTCGCGCAGCGCCAGCAGGATGTCGAGCAGCCCGTAGCTGTCCTTGCCTCCGGACAGGCACACCATCACCCGGTCGCCCGGCCCGATCATGTTGTAGTCGGCGATGGCGTCGCCCACCTGTCGCCGCAGGCGCTTCACCAGCTTGTTGTTCTCGTAGGCCTGCCTTCGACTGTCGAGCACGGTGGTCATGTGCGTGAACTCCGGATGCGTCAGAGGTGGACGGAGCGACCACCGTCCACGTTGATGATCTGACCCGTGATGTAGGGCGCGTCGTACACCAGGAAGCGCGCCGTGCGCGCGATGTCGTCGGGCTCGCCGGTGCGCTTGAGCAGCGTGGTGTTGACGATGCGCTGGCGTGCGAGTTCGTCCGACCACGCCTCGTCCTCGGGCCAGAGGATGGGCCCCGGCGCGATGCCGTTGACGCGGATCTCCGGCCCCAGCTCGCGCGCCATGGAGCGGGTGAGCGCCACCAGCCCGCCCTTGGCGGCGTTGTACACCGAGTAGCTCTTGAGCGGCCGCTCGGCGTGGATGTCGACGATGTTCACGATGCAGCCCTCGGCCTTGCGCAGGTGGGGCGCGGCGGCCTGGGACAGGAACAGCGGCGTCTTGAGGTTGGTGCCCACCAGGTCGTCCCAGTCGGCCTCGTCGATGTCACCCACCGGGGTGGCGTGGAAGCTCGAGGCGTTGTTCACCAGCACGTCCAGGCGGCCGAAGCGCTGTACGGTGTCGTTCACCAGCGCCGGCAGGTGCGCCATGTTGAGCAGGTCGGCCTGGGCCAGCGCCACGGAATCCTCGCGGATGGCATTGAGCTCGGCCTGCAGCTCGCGCGCCTCGGACATCGAGCTGCGGTAGTGGATCATCAGCGATGCACCCTCGGCGTGCAGGCGGCGGCAGATGGCCGCGCCCACGCGCTTGGCACCTCCCGTGATCAGCACCACCCGGTTTTGCATCGCCCGCCGCCCTCGGTGTCAAATACGTGCCTTCCGCCGGGCACGCCCCGGCGAACGGCCCGCGAGAAGGGCCCGCATTGTACCCGCCCGCCTTGGATCCCCACGACGCCCCGTACCCCGACGCCGAGATCGCCCGCAGCCGGGCGCTGGCCGGGCGCGTGCGCGCGGCCATCGAGGCCGGCGGAGGCTGGATCGGCTTCGACCGCTACATGGCCATGGTCCTGTACGAGCCGGGCCTCGGCTACTACGCCGGCGGCGGCGCGAAGTTCGGCGCCGCGGGTGATTTCGTCACCGCGCCCGAGATCTCGCCGCTGTTCGGTCGCACCCTGGCGCGCCAGGTGAGCCAGGTGCTGGCCCGCCTGCCGGGTGACGTGCTGGAGCTCGGGCCGGGCACCGGGCGGCTGGCCGCCGACCTGCTCGCCGAGCTCGAGGCGTTGGGATGCCTGCCGCAGCGCTACCGGCTGCTGGACCTGTCGGCCGAGCTGCGCGAGAGGCAGCGCGCCACCCTGCAGGCCCGGGTGCCGCATCTGATGGATCGCGTGGAGTGGCTCGACCGGCTGCCCGGGCGCTTCACGGGCGTGGTGGTGGCCAACGAGGTGCTCGACGCGGTGCCGGTGAATCTCGTGGCCTGGCTCGGCGGCGAGCCCGTGGAGCGGGGCGTTGCGATCGGCGGCGACGGATTGCAGTGGGCCGACCGCCCGATCCCCACCGGCGCCCTGCGTACCGCGGCCGCGGCCATCGATCCGCCACCCCCACCGCCCTACGTGAGCGAGTTCGGCCTGCAGGCGCGCGCCCTGGCTGCCACGCTGGGCGCGATGATCGAGGCGGGCGTGCTGCTGTTCGTGGACTACGGCTTCGGGCGCGGCGAGTACTACCATCCGCAGCGCGCCACCGGCACGCTCATGTGCCACAGTCGCCACTTCGCCCACGACGACCCCTTCCGCCTGCCCGGCCTGCAGGACATCACCGCCCACGTGGACTTCACCGCCATCGCCGAAGCCTGCGTGGACGCGGGCGCCGGGCTGCTCGGCTACACCACCCAGGCGCGCTTCCTGGTGAACTGCGGCATCACGGGCCTGCTGGAGGCGGCCGATCCGGCGCACGCGGCCGGATACCTGCCCCTGGCCGCCCAGGCCCAGCGCCTGCTGAGCCCCGCCGAGATGGGCGAGCTCTTCAAGGTGATGGCGCTGGGACGCGGCTTCCACGAACCGCTGCTCGGCTTTTCCATGGGCGGCCTGTCGCGCCTGCTCTAGAACCCCTTCCCGCGAGACCCCATGCACCTGCACATCCTCGGCATCTGCGGCACCTTCATGGGCGGCATCGCCGTCATCGCCAAGCAGGCCGGACACGAGGTCACCGGCTGCGACGCCAACGTCTATCCGCCCATGAGCACCCAGCTCGAGGCCCAGGGCATCGCGCTCACCGAGGGATGGGACCCGGCGCAGCTCGACATCGCTCCCGACCTGTTCGTGATCGGCAACGTGGTCTCGCGGGGCAATCCGCTCATGGAGGCCATCCTCGACCGCGGCCTGCCCTACGTGTCGGGCCCGCAGTGGCTCGCCGAGAACGTGCTTCGCGGCAGGTGGACCCTCGCGGTGGCCGGCACCCACGGCAAGACCACCACCACCTCCATGCTGGCGTGGATCCTCGAGCACGCCGGGCTGTCGCCCGGCTTCCTCATCGGCGGCGTGCCGCAGGACTTCGGCATCTCCGCGCGGCTCACCGACTCGCCTTTCTTCGTGATCGAGGCCGACGAGTACGACACGGCCTTCTTCGACAAGCGCTCCAAGTTCGTGCACTACCGGCCGCGCACGGCGCTGCTCAACAACCTCGAGTACGACCACGCCGACATCTTCCCGGACCTGGCCGCCATCGAGACCCAGTTCCACCACCTGGTGCGCACGGTGCCCGGGCAGGGCCTGGTGGTGGCCAACGCCGAGGCGAGCCTGGATCGCGTGCTGGCGCGCGGCTGCTGGACGCCGGTGGAGCGCTTCGGGCTCGCCGCGGGATGGGATGCCGGCGAGGCCGACGCCGCGGGCGCCTTCGACGTGCTGCTGGCGGGCGCGCCTCAGGGACGGGTGAAGTGGTCGCTGCTCGGCCGCCACAACCAGCTCAACGCCGTGGCCGCCGTGGCCTGCGCGCGACACGCCGGCGTGCCGGTGGCCGTGGCCATCGAGGCGCTGTCGCGCTTCCAGGGCGTGAAGCGGCGCATGGAGGTGCGCGGCACCGTGCGTGGCGTCACCGTGTACGACGACTTCGCCCACCACCCCACCGCCATCGACACCACGGTGGCCGGCCTGCGCGCGCGCGTGGGCGCGGCGCGCATCCTTGCCGTGCTCGAGCCGCGCTCCAACACCATGAAGCTGGGCACCATGAAGGCGGCCCTGCCCGGCAGCCTGCGTGGCGCGGACCGCGTGTTCTGCTTCGCGAAGGACCTGGGCTGGGATGCGGCCGAGGCGCTCGCGCCGCTGGGCGGCGTGGCACGCACCTTCGATGACCTGGGCGCGCTGGTGGAGGCCGTGGCCGCCGAGGCGCGGGACGGCGACCACGTGCTGGTGATGAGCAACGGCGGCTTCGGCGGCGTGCACGGCAGGCTGCTCGAGCGGATGGCGAGGTCGTGAGCGCGGAGGTTGGTCCATGAGCGTTCACGCGTTCCGCATCGTCAACGTTTTCGCCGCGGATGAGGTGCTGTCCGGCAATCCGCTGTGCGTGTTCGAGGACGGCAGAGGATTGTCCGATGAACGGATGCTCGCCCTGGCCGTGCAGTTCAACCTCTCCGAGACCACCTTCCTCCTGCCCTCGGACAAGGCCGATGCGCGGGTACGCATCTTCTCGCCGGGCGGCGAGTTCCCCTTCGCGGGGCATCCCACGCTGGGCACGGCGGCCGTGGTGCGCGAGCGCACGGGCGGCGAGCGGCTGGTGCTGGAGATGATCGCCGGGTTGATCCCGGTTCAGTCCACGGGCGACGTGTTCACCCTGACCGCCAACGCGCCGCGCTGGCGTGAGCCACGGGCGAGCACCGCGGAACTCGGCGCCCTGCTCGGGCTCGACGAGCCGGACATCGGCACGCCTGTGCTGCGCATGAACACCGGCATGGAGCAGCTGCTGGTGCCGCTGTGCTCCGAGGCGGCGCTGCGACGGGCACGCCCGGACCCCGCGCTCGCCGAGCGCTACGCCAACGACGCAGGCGTGGTGAAGATCTATTGCTGGGCGCCGCCGCGCGACGGCGTGGTGCCGGTGCGCTTCTTCTTCAGCAAGGGCAAGGGCGTGCTGGCCGAGGATCCGGGCACGGGATCGGCGGCCGCGAACCTGGGCGGCTGGCTGTGCGCGACCGCCCCCGGGACGGCCCATCGACTGACGCTGCACCAGGGCGACCACCTCGGCCGCGCCTGCCGCATCGGCCTGGAGGTGAGCGCCGAGGGCACGATCCGCGTGAGCGGGCGGGTGGCCATGCTCGGCCGCGGCACGGTGGACCTGCCGGCCGCGCTACCATCCTGAGGATTCCATCCACGGGCGCATCGCGCCCGCCCACCGGAGCGCACCCATGCTGGTACTGACCCTCGGACTCGTGCTGTTCCTCGGCGCCCACTCCGTGCGCATCTTCGCCGACGACTGGCGCAGCCGGATGATCAAGCGCCTCGGCGAGGGGCCCTGGAAGGGGCTGTACTCGCTCGCCTCGCTGGCGGGCTTCGTGCTGATCATCGTGGGCTACGGGCTGACGCGCGAGTCGCCGGTGGACCTGTGGACTCCGCCCACCGGGCTGAAGCATCTCGCCACGCTGCTCACCATCCCGGCCTTCGTGCTGCTGGCGGCCGCCTACGTGCCCGGCAACGCCATCAAGGCGAAGCTGCACCATCCCATGGTGCTGGGCACCAAGCTCTGGGCCTTCGCCCACCTGCTGGCCAATGGCCGTCTCGGCGACGTGGTGCTGTTCGGCGCCTTCCTCGTGTGGGCAGTCCTGGATTTCCGCGCCGCGCGCAAGCGCGACAAGGCGGCAGGTACGGTTCATCCAGCCGGTTCCGCCGGCGCCACCATCGCCGCCGTCATCACCGGCCTCGCCGCCTGGGCCGGCTTCGCGTTCTGGGCGCATGGGGCGTGGATCGGGGTGAGGCCGTTTGGATGAAGTGACTGGCGAGCGCCCCCGGGAGTGGGCGCACCGGCCCTCTCCGGGTGAGCGGAGAGAGGGTTCTCGGCCGTTTGGATGAAGGCACCGGCGAGCGTCCCCGTGAGCGGGCGCACCGACTCGCCTGATCTTGACCGCGGTCAATGAAAACCTACACGCGAGAGATATCATTTCGACAGTGCCTCGTGTACCGGGGCGCGAAACGTTCCAGGGCCACCGGCCCGATGAGTCGATCAGGAGACCGCATGAGAGTCGTTCCGAGCGCGCTGTTGGCGCTGTTCCTGTCGGGTGCGGCCAGCGCCCACGCAGCGAACAGCACCGTCTATTCCGATCTGGCGAGCTGGGAGGCCAACGCCGGGAGCCCGATCCTCCTGCAGGACTTCTCCGGCTACAGCAATGAAGATCCCTTGAAGAAGATTCCGGAGGACGTGCTGGCGGTGCGGCCGGATCTGTCGCAGCGTTACTTCCTGCCAGGGGTCCTCGTGGACTCCAACATGAGGAAGGTCGAGGTGTACCTGTCATTCGCCGAGTTCGTCGGGGGGGACAAGAAGATGTTCGGCAACCCTCGCGACGGCCTTTCCGAACTGCCGTACTACGACATCCTCTACGAAATCCCCTACGGTGCGGTCGCCTTCGAGATCGACGCCTTCGAGAGTCTCGCTACCACCGTCAGCGGCACGAGCCAGAGCGCGACCCTGGAGATCTTCTTTGCCGATGCCTCGTCGCGCAGCGTCTCCATCGCACCCAACGACGGCTCCGCGATCTTCTTCGGAATCGTGTCGGACACGCCGATCAGCCGGATCCGCTGGAACGAGGTGCCGGAGGACAACACGGGGCTCGCCGAGGAGACCGCGCTGGACAACTTCCGTGTCGGCGCCACCGTCCCGATTCCGGAGCCTTCCACCTGGGCCCTTCTGCTCGCGGGCCTCGGCCTGGTCGGCTTGACGGCGAAGCGCCGCCAGCGCTGAATCGCCGCTGCACTTCCCGCCCGCACCGGTTCCGGTGCGGGCGGCTTCGTTTGCGCAGGCGGGCCCGACCCCGGCACGCGAGGTCCTTGAAACCACCTCCCCCCGCCATCACCTCCGCGCCATGAGCCGCCCGGCCATGTCCCGGGCGCTGCCACTGCGCTCGCGCGCGAAAGGTTCCCTGCCGCCATGAACGATTCGCCTGCCTACCAGGAACTGCTCTCCGACCAGGACGCGTCACGGCCCGCGGGCGCCGGCCCGGGCGGACATCGCGGACCGGTTCGCCCCATTCCCTCCGATGCACTGATCCTGCTGCCCATGCGCAACGCCGTGCTGTTCCCCGGCGTGGTCGCGCCGCTCGCGGTGGGGCGCGCGTCGTCGATCGCCGCCGTGCGTGCGGCGGTGCAGGGCGAGCAGCGGGTGGGTTTCCTGCTCCAGCGCGACGCCGCCACCGACGAGGTGGGGCCGTCCGATCTCTACTGGGTGGGCACGGCCGGGCGCATCGTGCGCCACGTTGCGCCGCAGGAAGGGCCGCATCACCTGATGGTCCAGGGCGAGCAGCGCTTCCGGGTGCTGGAATTCCTGGAGGGCTGGCCGTGGCTGGTGGCGCGCGTGGCCCCGGTGGAAGAAGCCGCCGACGAGGGCCCCGAGACCGAGGCGCGTTTCCTGCAATTGCGCGAGAAGGCGGTGGAGGCCATCGGCCTCATGCCGCAGGTGCCTGACGAGCTGGCCACGGTGGTGCAGGGCGTGGAGTCGCCCGGCCTGCTCGCGGACATGGTGGCCAACCTGCTCGACCTGCGCAAGGAGGAGAAGCAGGAGATCCTCGAGACCTTCTCGCTGCGCCGGCGCCTGGACCGGGTGCTGGACGCGCTCGCCGCGCGCGTGGCGGTGCTGCGCCTGTCCAAGGAGATCGGCGACAAGACCCGCCAGGAGTTCGACCAGCGGCAGAAGGAGCACGTGCTGCGCGAGCAGATGCGCCAGATCCGCAAGGAGCTCGGCGAGGACGCGGAGGACGAGGAGGAGATCGACGAGCTCGCCGCCTCGCTGGAGAAGGCCGGAATGCCCGAGGAGACGCTCGCCCACGCGCGCAAGGAACTGAAGCGCCTCAAGCGCATGAACGAGAACGGCGCCGAGGCCGGCATGCTTCGCACGTGGCTGGAGTGGATGGCGGAGCTGCCCTGGAAGGCCGAGCCGGCGCGCGCCATCGACCTGGCCGAGGCGCGCCGCATCCTCGACGCGGACCACTTCGGCCTGGAGAAGGTGAAGAAGCGCATCGTGGAGTTCCTCGCGGTGCGCAAGCTCAAGCCCGAGGGCCGCAGCCCGATCCTGTGCTTCGTGGGCCCGCCCGGCGTGGGCAAGACCTCGCTCGGCCAGTCCATCGCGAAGGCCACCGGGCGCGTGTTCCAGCGCGTGGCGCTGGGCGGCGTGCACGACGAGGCCGAGATCCGTGGCCACCGGCGCACCTACGTGGGCGCGCTGCCCGGCAACGTGGTCCAGGCCCTCAAGCGCGCCGGCTCGCGCGGCGGCGTGATCCTGTTCGACGAGATCGACAAGCTCGGGGCGGGCGGCTTCCACGGCGACCCCGCCTCGGCCATGCTCGAGGTGCTCGATCCGGAGCAGAACGGCCGTTTCCGCGACAACTACCTGGGCGTGGACTTCGACCTCTCGCAGGTGCTGTTCGTGGCCACGGCCAACCAGCTCGACACCATCCCCGGGCCGCTGCGCGACCGCATGGAGATCATCCAGCTCCCCGGCTACACGAGCGAGGAGAAGCTCGGCATCGCGAAGCGCCACCTGCTCGCGCGCCAGCTCGAATCCAACGGCCTCGCGGACGCACAGGTGGTCCTGGAGGACGCGGCCATCGAGGCGGTGATCCGCGACTACACCCGCGAGGCTGGCGTGCGCACCCTCGAGCGCGAGCTCGGGGCGGTGATGCGCCACGCGGCGGTGCGCATCGCCGAGGGCGAGGCGGGTCCGGTGCGCATCGGCGCGGCCGACCTGCACGGCATCCTCGGGCCGGCGAGGTTCGAGAACGAGGTGGCGTTGCGCGCCGGCCAGCCCGGCGTGGCCACGGGACTCGCGTGGACCCCGGTGGGCGGGGACATCCTGTTCATCGAGGCGAGCCGCGTGCCCGGCAGCGGACGGCTGATCCTCACCGGCCAGCTCGGCGACGTGATGAAGGAATCCGCCCAGGCGGCCCTCACGCTGGTGAAGACCCGGCTGGGGGTGTCGCTGGAGAAGGAGGACGTGCACGTGCACGTGCCCGCAGGGGCCACGCCCAAGGACGGGCCGAGCGCCGGCGTTGCCATGACGCTGGCGCTGGCTTCGCTGCTCACCAACCGTCCGGTGCGCCACGACGTGGCCATGACCGGCGAGGTGTCGCTGCGCGGCCAGGTGCTGCCCATCGGCGGGGTGAAGGAGAAGACACTCGCCGCCCTGCGTGCGGGCATCGGCACGGTGATGCTGCCGCGGCGCAACCTCAAGGACCTGGAGGATGTGCCGGCCGAGGCGAAGGCGCGGCTGCAGTTCGTGCCGCTGGACACGGTGGAGGACGCGATCCGCGCCGCCATCGGCGAACTGACGCCGCGACGCGAGACCGAGGCTGCCTGAACCGCCCGAAATCAGGGTCGCAAGGCGTTTTCGGTGGACGGCGGATGTCGCCACACTTCACCGAAACCCCCTTGCGACCCTGATCTCGGGGAAAACCCCTTGCGACCCTGATTTCAGGGGGTGACCCAGAGGGACTGCGGCAGCAGGCAGTGCACGGCCTTGCCGCCGCCGGCCTCCACGCGGCCCACGCGGGTGTCCATGGCCAGGCTCGCGAGCGAATAGGCATCCAGCGCCGGGAGCCCCTTCTCGGCGCGAAGCCGCTCGATCATGGGCATGGCCGCGCGGTTCATGGCCTGCATCAGGTCGGTGTCCTCGGCCACGGTGACGAAGGCGCCGCGCACGTCCTTCGCGGGGCGCGCGGCGGGGCGGTCCTTCAGCCGCTTGGGCAGCATGCAGTAGAGCCCCTTCACCTGGTTCACCACCTCGGCCACGCGCACGTCTCCGTGCTGCTGCATCCAGCGCAGCGCATCGCCGCTCGACAGGCCTCGCCACTCGCGCAGGAACTTCACGGTCTCCTCCACCAGGATGTCGTGGGCGCGGTTGAGGTCGCGGTCGTAGCCGGTGGTGAGCCAGTGGGTGGGCGTCTCGATGCGCGGCCACGCCAGCGCCGCGCCCTTGCGCACGTTCACGGTGATGGACAGCTCGCTGAAGGCGGTCTCGATGGCGGTGAGGTTGATCTCGCCGTTGCCCTGGGCGGCGTGGCTGTCGCCCGACCACAGCAGCGCGCCATCCACGAACACCGGCAGGTGCAGCGTGGTGCCCTCCACCAGTTCGCGGATGTCCAGGTTGCCGCCGAAGGGCCCCGGCGGCACGGTGCTGTGGCGGCCCGACTCGGCGCGCGCCACGCCCAGGATGCCGGGGAAGGGCCGGATGGGGATCTCGATGCCGGGCAGGAACTCGGTGCGGCGCCGGGCGAGGTCGAAGTAGAACCACTTCACCTGCGGCTCGGTGAACACGTCGGGGAACTGGCCCAGCTTCAGCGGCCCCGGCAGGTTCCAGTTCGCGCCGTAGGAGCGCGGCACGATGCGGTTAATGCGGATCTCCAGCGCGTCGCCGGGCATGGCGCCTTCCACGAAGACCGGTCCGGTGATGGTGTGCGGCCCGCGCCCGGGATTGTCCACGCGCAGCTTCGTGATGCCCTGCACGTCCATGCCCGGCAGGATGCGGTTCAGCGACGCCATCTGCGTCTCCATCACCACGGTGTCGCCGGCGCGGATGCGCGCCCGCGGCGGCTCCGCGTTGTCGAACCAGCCCCACTGCACGGTCTCGTCGGTGGCGGGCAGCAGGTACACGCCCGACTGGTACTGGCCCACGCGGCCCTGCCTCAGGGCGGCGATCTCGGGCCGATCGGGCGGTGCATCGGCCGCGGCCGTGACGAGGGGGGCGCCGGCAAGCGCGGCGGCGCCGGCGAGGAAGGTCCTGCGGTCGATCTCTGGCATGGCGGGTCCGGGTTGGTGGCGACGGACTCCGTGAAGGCGTCGTGCCTTGGGGGAGCGTCTCTCGCGCGGTGGCACAATCGCGGCCCCGACTGTAATCGAATCCCGCCATGTTCCTCTACTTGCACGGCCTGAACAGCTCGCCCACCTCGATGAAGGCGCGGCAGCTCGGTGACTTCCTGGCTGCGCGCGGGCGTGCCGCCGAGTTCACCTGCCCGGCGCTGCCCCACCATCCTGCCGAGGCCGTCGCACTGGCGGAATCGCTGCTCGCGGGCACCGATGCCGCGCGGATCACGCTGGTGGGCAGTTCGCTCGGCGGCTTCTACGCCACGTACCTGGCCGAGCGCCACGGCTGCCGCGCAGTACTCGTGAACCCCGCCGTGCGCGCCCACGCCGGACTGGAGAGCTACCTCGGCGCGCAGAAGAACCTCTACACCGGCGAGCAATGGGAGCTCACCCGCGACCACCTCTCCCACTACGCGCGCTACGCCGTGGAACGGCCCACCCGCATGGAGCGCTACTTCCTGATGGTGACCACCGGCGACGAGGTGCTGGACTACCGTGCCGCGGTGGAGCGATTCGCGGGCGCGCGGCAGCTCGTGGTGCAGGGCTCGGACCACGGCTTCGCCGAGTTCGGCCAGCACCTCGACGAGGTGCTGGCCTTCGCGGACGCACCCGTATAATCCGCGGCCCTTCCCGGCGGCCCCTGCCCGCATCCCCGCGCGGCCAAATCCCATGCACGTGTTCTACGAAGAGGACGGCGCCTTCAAGGTCGGCACCGTGCTCGCCGACAACCTCACCTCGCTGCAGGTGGAGGCCCAGCACGGCAAGCGGAGCAAGGTGAAGGCCACGGCGGTGCTGCTGCGCTTCGCCGAGCCCGGCCTGGCGGGTTTCCTCGAGGCCGCCCACAAGGTGGAAGGGGACATCGAGCCGGGCTTCCTGTGGGAGGTGGCGCCACAGGAGGAGTTCGACTACCTGGCGCTGGCGCGCGACTACTTCGGGCACGAGCCCTCCCAGCCCGAGGCCGCCGGCCTTCTCATGCGCCTGCACGGCTCGCCCATGCACTTCTACAAGAAGGGCAAGGGCCG
>CAZXJW010000029.1:0-19223 GCA_964641005.1 uncultured Rhodocyclaceae bacterium | reverse complement strand
CGGTGGCCGTGCACGAGGCCGCGCCGGCGCCCGGCGGCCGCGCGCGCCGCGTGAACCTGGACGGCGTGGTCGTGGACAACGGGCTGCACATCCTGCTGGGTGCCTACCGCGACACCCTGGACCTCGTGGAAACGGTGGCGCCCGGCGCATCGGTGACCACGCACCGGCCGCTGCGCCTCGAGGTGGCGGGCAGGCTGTCGCTGCGCAGCGCGGCCGCGCCTGCGCCTCTGGACCTGCTCATCGGGCTGCTGCGCGCCGAGGGCCTCACCCTCGCGCAGCGGTTCGCCACCGTGGGCTTCATGCTGCGCCTGCGCATGACCGGCTTCCGCGCCGCGCCCGGCGAGACGGTGGCGGCGCTGCTCGACCGCTTCGGGCAGCACGGCGCGGCGCGCACCTGGCTGTGGGAGCCGCTGTGCGTGGCCGCCCTGAACACCGCGCCGGCCGAGGCCGACGCCCAGGTGTTCCTCAACGTGGTGCGCGACGGCATGTCCGCGGGCGGCCGCGACAGCGACCTCGTGCTGCCTTCCACCGACCTCGGTGCCCTGTTCCCCGACCCGGCGTGCCGCTGGCTCGAGGCACGCCGCTGCGAGGTCAGTCTCTCCGACCCCGTGCGCACCATTCGCGCATCGGAGGCCGGTTTCACGCTGGAATGTCGCTCCGGGAGCCACCCGGCCACCCACGTGGTTTGCGCAGCCGATCCCGTGCGGGCCGCGGCACTGGTGGACGAGCTTCCGGGCCTCGCCGGGCTGGCGGCGCGCCTTCGGGCGCTGCGTCACCTGCCCATCAGCTCGGTGTACCTGCAGTACGAGCCCGCCCGCCGTCTGCCCACGCCCATGCTCGGGCTGCCCGACGGGCCCATGCAGTGGGTCTTCGACCGCGGGGCCCTGTGCGGCCAGCACGGCCTGCTGGCCTGCGTGGCGAGCGCGGCCACCCACGTGGAGGGCTGGAACCGCGACCGCATCGCCGACGCCGCCCACGCCCAGCTGGCCGCGCTGCTGCCCGGGCTCGAGGCGCCGCGTTGGCGTGGCGTCATCTCCGAGCGCCGCGCCAACGTCGCCTGTGTTCTCGGTACGGACCGCCCGGCGCAGCGAACCGCCCTGCCCGGCCTGCTGCTGGCCGGCGACTACACCGCCGGCGAGTATCCGGCCACGCTCGAGGCGGCGGTGCGCAGCGGCATCGCCTGCGCCCGCGCCATCCTGGAGGACCGATGACCCTGCCTTCCGACTATCGTGCGCCCCCCGGCCTGCTGCGCGAGCGCGTGATCCTCGTGGCCGGCGGCAGCCGCGGGCTCGGGCTGGCCTGCGCCGAGGCCTTCGCGGCACTGGGCGCGCGGGTGGTGATCACGGGCCGTGATCCCGATCGCCTGGAACGCGCCTGCGCAGCGATCGCGGCCGCCGGCGGCGCGGAACCCGCCGCCATCGGCATCGACTTCGACACCGCCACGCGGCGTGACTACGACGGCGTGGCGGGCGCCGTGGAACAGGCCTTCGGTCGACTCGACGGCCTGCTCCACTGCGCGGTACACCTGGAAAAACTCGCCCCGGTGCAGGACCTGGACTCCGATGCCTGGAATCGCCTGCTGCGGGTCAACTTCCTCGCCCCGCTCGCGCTCGCGAACGCCTGCCTGCACCTGCTCGCGCGCGCGCCGGACGCCTCGGTGGCCTACGTGGTGGACGAGCACGCGCTCTCGCCCGGCGCGTGGTGGGGCGGCGTGGCCGCGCCCCGGGCCGCGCTGCTGGCGGCGATGCAGGCCCAGGCCCAGGAGTGGGAGTCGCGGCCTGCGCTGCGGGTGAACGCGCTGGTCCCCGGCGCCATCGGCTCGCCGGCGCGCGCCTTCACCCACCCCGGGCAGCATCCCGATTCGCTGCCACCCCCGCGCGTGGTGGTGCCTGCCTGCTGCTGGCTGATGGGCCCGGACAGCCGCGGCACCACCGGCCAGGTGATCCCCGCCCAGGGTCCGCGACGGACGCCCTGAGTCTCGCCTCAGGCGCCGAGCACCTCGCGCATGCGCGCGGGCAGCGGCCGGGACCTGCCCGCCTCGAGGTCGACCCATACCATGGTGGCCGCGCCTTCCGCGAACACCGGCGAGTCGGGCGAGTCCAGGCGCATGCGGTGCTCGAGCACGAAACTGGAGTTGCCCACCCGACCGGGGCGCAGTTCGATGGCCAGGTCGGCGGGGTAGAGCACGGGCCGGATGAAGCGGCAGTCGATGCTGCCCAGCAGTGCCCCCTCGGTGTCGGCGACATAGTCGAAGCCCAGGCTCTCGAACCACGACAGCCGCGCCTGCTCGAAGTAGCGGAAGTAGGAGACGTTGTTGAGATGACGCAGGGCGTCGAGTTCGCCCCAGCGCAGCCGCATGCGCTCCACGTGGATCGGGGGACGTTCGGCGCTCATGGACGACGGCCCGGGACTGCGGCCGGAACGGGGCTTGGCGGTATCATTCGGAGCCTTTTTTCACGGGAGCGGCAGATTCTAGCCGTCCCCCGCACGGGAGATGATGGTGGCCGAACGGGAATTCATGGAGTACGACGTGGTGATCGTGGGTGCGGGTCCGTCGGGCCTCGCTTGCGCGATCCGCCTGCGCCAGCTGGCGGCCGAGCAGGGCCGTGACCTGGCGGTGTGCGTGCTCGAGAAGGGCTCGGAGGTCGGTGCCCACATCCTGTCCGGCGCGGTGGTGGAGACCCGCGCGCTCGACGAGCTGATCCCCGACTGGAAGGCGCGCGGCGCGCCCCTGAACACGCCCGCCCGCGAGGACCGCTTCCTCTTCCTCACGGCCACCGGCGCGTGGAAGCTGCCCACCCCGCCGCAGATGCACAACCATGGCAACTACATCGTCAGCCTGGGCAACCTGTGCCGCTGGCTGGGCGAGCAGGCCGAGGCCGCGGGCGTGGAGATCTATCCCGGATTCGCGGCCGCGGAAGTGCTCTACGACGAGTCGGGGCGCGTCACGGGCGTGGCCACCGGCGACCTGGGCGTGGGCCGCGACGGCCAGCCCACCGACCACTACCAGCCCGGCATGGAACTGCGCGCCCGCCAGACGGTGTTCGCCGAGGGCTGCCGCGGCTCGCTCACCCGCGAACTCATGGAGCGCTTCCGGCTGCGCGAGGGCGTCGATCCGCAGACCTACGGCATCGGCATCAAGGAGCTCTGGGAGATCGATCCCGCGAAGCACCAGCCCGGCCTGATCGTGCACACCGTGGGCTGGCCCATGACCAGCGACACCTACGGCGGCTCGTTCCTCTATCACCTCGAGGGCAACCAGGTGGCCGTGGGCTTCGTCATCGGCCTCGACTACGCCAACCCGCACCTCTCGCCCTTCGACGAGTTCCAGCGCTTCAAGACGCACCCGGCCATCCGCCCCACCTTCGAGGGCGGACGGCGCATCGCCTACGGCGCGCGCGCCCTGTCCGAGGGCGGCTTCCAGTCGATCCCGAAGCTCAGCTTCCCCGGCGGGCTGCTGGTGGGCGACACGGCCGGCTTCCTGAACGTGCCCAAGATCAAGGGCACGCACACCGCGATGAAGTCCGGCATGACCGCCGCCGAGGCGCTGTTCGCCCACCTGTCTGCCGATCAGGCCGGCGCGGAGGTCGGCACCTATCCGGATCGCCTGCGCACCACGTGGCTCTGGGACGAACTGCGCCAGGTGCGCAACATCCGACCGGCGTTCCGCTGGGGGCTGTTCGGCGGCATCGCCTACTCGGCCATCGACACCTACCTGCTGCGCGGCCGCGCGCCCTGGACCCTGCGCCACCACGACGACCACACCCAGTTGAAGCGTGCTGCCGACGCTCCGCGCATCGAGTATCCGAAGCCCGACGGCAAGGTGAGCTTCGACAAGCTCTCCTCGGTGTTCATCTCCAACACCAACCACGAGGAGAACCAGCGCGTTCACCTCACGCTGAAGGATCCCTCGGTCCCGGTGGCGCACAACCTCGCGCTCTACGACGCACCCGAGCAGCGCTACTGCCCGGCAGGCGTGTACGAGATCGTGCGCGAGGCCGACGGCTCCGGTCCGCGCCTGCAGATCAACGCCCAGAACTGCGTGCACTGCAAGACCTGCGACATCAAGGATCCCACCCAGAACATCCGCTGGGTCGTGCCCGAGGGCGGCGGCGGCCCGAACTACCCGAACATGTGACCGGCGCCGTGGCCGCGACCGCCGAGGCCGCGAGCGTCGACGCTGCGCTCGACGCGATCCTGCTCGCGGCGGCAACGGCCGAAGCGGCCGGCGTGCCCGCGCACCTGGCAGCCCTGGTGGCTGCAGTGCGACCCGGCGCGGGCGCGGATGCCTCGAAGGCACTCGATCCGCTGCTGTCGCGGCTCTCCGCCCGGCCCGAGCTGGCCGCTGGCCTCGGCGATGCGCTGTCGCGCCTGTTCGCGGCTCGCCGCCAGCAGGGGCTCTACGCCGATCTGGGCATACTCCCCGACACCGGCTTCTACTCCGAACTGTGGCGCCGCATCGCGCAGCGCCTGCTCCCGGTGGCGCCCGACCCCACCGCGCTCGCCGACGTGCTCGCCGAGGCCTTCGCCGGGTCCGGTGACCATGCCTGGGTGCAGGCCGTGCCGCCGGATCGCTGGCAGGCGCTGTTCGAGCGACTCGCGCCCGCGTTCGCCGCGGGCCCAGGCCGGGACGCCTCCCTGCGCCAGCTGCTGTCCGCCCTGCGCGTGCTCTCCCACCGCGTGGCCGCCCTGGGCAGCGACGCACAGCTGCTGCGCATCCACCCGCGGCTCGCCGACGTGGAGTCGCCCTTCCTCGCCCAGGCCGCCGAGGTGGCCGCCGTCGCCGACGCGGAGCTCGCGCGATTGCAGGACACCGCCGTTGCCGATGCGGATCCGCGCCACGCGCTCGTGATGCTCGATCAGTGCGACGAGGCGATCCGCAAGGTGCGCAACGGCACCGGCACCACCGGCATCAGCGTCGACCTCACCTACCTCCTCGAGCGCCTGTCCGACAACATCGCCCGCCTGCGGCTGCTGCTCGGCCTCGTGGACCGCGCTCCGCTGGCGGCCGTGGCCGCCCTGCTTCCCGTGCTGGTGGCCGCCTCGAACCGCCGCAACGACGTGCGCGAGCACGTGGCCCGCAACACCGAACTGGTGGCCCTGGAAGTCACGGAGCATGCCGGCCGCACCGGCGAGCACTACATCGCCGCCGACCGCGCGCAGTACCGGGCGATGCTGGGCGCGGCCCTGGGCGCCGGGCTGGTGGTGCCCTTCATGGCGCTCGCCAAGCTGGCCACCAGCGCCCTGCACGCCCCGCCGCTGGTGGAGGGTGTCCTCTACAGCCTCAACTACGCGCTGGGCTTCATGCTGATCCAGGTGCTGCATTTCTCGCTCGCCACCAAGCAGCCGGCCATGACCGCCGCGCGGCTGGCAGCGGCGCTGGACCTCGACAGCGGGCGCAAGCCCGACGTGGGGGCCATGGTGGAACTGGCGGTGCGCGTGGCGCGCACCCAGTTCATCGCCGTGGTGGGCAACGTGATCCTCGCCTTCCCGCTCGCGTGGCTGGTGTGCACCGCCGCCCTGCACGTCACCGGCGTTCCGGTTGCAGGCCCGGACAAGGCAGCCCACATGCTCCACGACGTGCACCCGCTGGCGAGCCTCGCGCTGCTCCACGCGGCCATCGCCGGCGTCTACCTTTTCCTCGCCGGGGTGGTCTCCGGCTACAACGACAACCTCACGGTCTTCAACCGCATCCCGGAACGCGTGGCGCGGCTGCCGTGGCTGGTGCGCCTTGCCGGCCCGGAGCGCGCCGCGCGCCTGGGCTCCTACCTCGAGCACAACCTCGGCGGCCTTGCGGGCAACTTCACCTTCGGCTTCATGCTCGGCATGACCGGCAGCCTGGGCCTGATCACCGGCCTGCCGCTGGACATCCGCCACGTGACCTTCGCGGCGGCCAACGTGGGCATCGCCACGGCCTCGCTGGAGGGCATCCCCTGGCGCACGGCGCTGGTCTGCGCGCTCGGCGTGGGACTGGTGGGCCTGGTGAACCTGGCGGTGAGCTTCAGCCTGGCCCTGCTGCTGGCGCTCAAGGCGCGCCGGGTGCGCTTCCGCCACGCCCGCCCCCTGGCGGCGGCCGTGCTGCGCCGCTTCCTGGTGGCACCCCTGGACTTCGTGCGCCCGCCGCGCTGAGGACCGCACCGGGCATCAAGTTCCAGTCGCGCCGGCCGATATGGGTTCGAACCCTGGGAAACCCCGGAGACCCCGATGCCCCAAGACGGCCAGAAACCCGACGCCCGCGGACCGCAGAAGCCCGTGGCCCCCTCCTACGCCCTGATCATCCGGGTGCTCAACCTGGTCCGCAACGAGGCCGACCTGCCCGTGGTGGAGAACGAGCTCAAGCAGGACGTGGCCCTGTCCTACCGGCTGATGCGCTACATCAACTCGGCCGGCATGAGCTTTCCCACCCGCATCACCTCCTACCGCCAGGCGGTGACCATCCTCGGCTACCACGAGCTGTACCGCTGGCTCACGCTGCTGCTCCTCACTGCCGACCCGAACCCGGCCAAGTCCGAGATCGTCAAGTGCTCGATCGTGCGCGGCCGCTTCATGGAACTCATCGGCAAGCTGCGCCTGCAGCGCCGCGAGGCCGACGACCTGTTCGTGGTGGGCATCTTCTCGCGGCTGGACGAGCTGTTCGGCCAGCCCATGGAGACGGTGCTGGAATCGCTGCGCCTGTCCGACGACATGCGCGATGCGCTGGTGTCGCGCCGCGGTGCCTACGGCGAACTGCTGTCGCTCGCCGAGGCGCTCGAGCAGGAGAACCCCTCCCGCGGCGAACTCGAGGGCCTGCTCGGCCTGGAGCAGCCATCGGTGGACGAGGCCTACCTCACGGCCCGCAGCTGGGCCGACGCCATCCGCCAGTAGCGATCCCGCGCCCCTGCACCCGGGGCACGCGCCGTCCTATCATCCGGGTCCTCCCGCACAACCATCCCGGAGTCCCGCATGTCCAGCCTAGACCCGGTCCGCCAGGCGCGGATCGACCTCACCGCCGCGCTGCGCTCGGCCGCGCGCATGGGCCTGAACGAAGGCGTCTGCAACCACTTCAGCCTCGAGCTGCCCGGTGCGCCGGACAAGTTCCTGATCAATCCCCAGGGCATGCACTGGTCGGAGCTCACCCCCGACGACCTGATGATCGTCGACGAGCGCGGCGTGGTGGTCGAGGGCCGCCACAAGGTGGAGCCCACGGCCTTCTTCATCCACGGCCGCATCCACCTGGGCAAGCGCAAGAAGTGCGTGCTGCACACGCACATGCCGCATGCCACTGCCCTCACCCTGCTCGACGGCGGCGAACTGGACGTGTTCGCCAACCAGAACGCCATGCGCTTCTACGGGCGGCTCGGCTACGACCGGGACTACGGCGGCGTCGCTCTCGACAATTCCGAGGGTGATCGCATCTGCAACGCGCTCGGCGACAAGGACGTGGTGTTCATGGCGCACCACGGCGTGATCGTCTGCGGCGAGAACGTGGCGTACGCGTTCGACGACCTCTACTACCTCGAGCGTTCCTGCATGGTGCAGCTGCTCGCCCAGAACACCGGCAGGCCGCTCAAGCGAGTGGCCGAGCCCATGGTGGCGGACGTGGCACGCCAGATCGAGGGCGAGCGCCAGCAGTCCGTGCTGCACTTCGAGGCGCTCAAGCGCCTGCTCGACCGCGACGAACCCGGCTGGCGCGGCGGCCACCGCTGATCCCCGCGAGGCCGGCCCGCGGCCCGCTCCGCCGGGACACCCAGCCAAACCTGCGACGACACCGTGAACCGGTGGCGCGGGTCGGGCCGGCCGGGGACGCCGATGGCTGCCGGCCCGCCTACTCCTCCCGGACCCAGGTCTGGGTGCGACCGATGAGCGACACGCCGATGAAGCCGCGCACGTCGAGCTTGCGGCCGCCGTCGGTGACCTTCATCTTGCAGCGGTAGGTCTTGCCGTTCTTGGGGTCGAGGATCTCGCCGCCGGTGAACTCGTCGCCGTCCTTCTTCAGGCCCCACAGGATGGTCATGCCGATCACCGGCTTGTCCTTGCGCTCACCCGTGCAGGCGCGGCACAGGTTCTGGGGGTCGTCGTCGGGCTGGCGGTTGAGGAGCTTCTCGACGCGGCCCTCGTAGACGCCGTTGACCTCCACGATGCGCACCAGCGAGCGCTCCTGCTTCGTCTTGTCGTCGATGGTCTTCCACAGACCCGCCGGGGTGCCGGTGTCGGCGAATGCGGGCAAGGCGATCGCGAGGGCGAGAAGGGCGGACAGCAATTGCTTCATGGTTCCTCCGGTTGGCCGGCACGGCCGGCGTTTCACTTGATGATTGCGGGGGCTGCCACACGCAGCTTCGCGATCGCCTTCCAGTCCCATTCGATGCCCAGGCCAGGGCCGGTGAAGGGATGGGCGAAGCCCTTGCGGATGGTCATGGCGTTCTTCATCACCACGTCGAGCTGCGGGATGTACTCCACCCAGGGGGCGTTGGGCACGGCGGCGCACAGGCCCACGTGCAGTTCCATGATGTAGTGCGGGCAGATGGGCACGTTGAACGACTCCGCCAGGTGGGCGCACTTGAGCCAGGGCGTGATGCCGCCGATGCGCGCCACGTCGGTCTGCACGATGGTGCAGGCGCCGCGCTGCAGGTATTCGCGGAAGTGGCTGACGGAGTAGATGGACTCGCCCACCGCCACGGGAATGGTGGTGGACTCGCGCAGCTGCACGTGGCCGTTGAGGTCCTCCGCGGGCAGCGGTTCCTCGAACCACGCCAGGTCGAAGGCCTCGAAGTGGCGGGCGCGACGGATCGCCTCGGCCGCGGTGAAGCCCTGGTTGGCGTCCACCATCAGCTCGATGCCCTCGCCGATGGCCTTGCGCACCGCCGCGATGCGCTTCACGTCCTCGGTGACATGGGGCTTGCCCACCTTCATCTTGATGCCCCGGAAGCCCTTGCCGATGCACTCGAGCGCGTTGTCGATCACCTCGCGCACCGGCACGTGCAGCCAGCCGCCCTCGGTGTCGTACACCGGGATGCGCTCCTGGGCGCCGCCGGCCATCAGGTGCAGCGGCATGGACAGGCGCCGGCCACGCAGGTCCCACAATGCCGTGTCGATGGCGCACAGGGCGAGCGAGGTGATGGCCCCCACGGCAGTGGCGTGGGTGTGGAAGAAAAGGTCGCGCCAGATGGCCTCGATGTGGTCGGGATCGCGCCCGATGAGCTGCGGGCCGAGGTGGTCCCTGATCAGCGCCACGATGGACGAGCCGCCCGTGCCGATGGTGTAGGTGTAGCCGGTGCCCTCCAGGCCGTCGTCGGTGCGGATGCGCACCATGGGCGTTTCCTGCTTCGGGAACGCCTGGATGGCATCGCCGCGCTTGACCTTGGACTTCAGGTCGACCTGGAACACCTCAACCTGCACGATCCTGGACATGTCGCCTCCCCGGCGTGGTCGTGAAAGCCGCGAAGCCTACACGGCTTCGAACAGACCCGCCGCGCCCATGCCGGTGCCCACGCACATGGTCACCATGCCGCGGCGCTGCCCGCGCCGGCGCAGGCCGTGCACCAGGGTGGCGGTGCGGATGGCCCCCGTCGCACCGAGCGGATGGCCCAGCGCGATGGCCCCGCCGAGCGGATTGACCTTCGAGGGGTCCATGGCGAGGTCGCGGATCACGGCCAGGGACTGGGCGGCGAAGGCCTCGTTCAACTCGATCCAGTCGAGGTCGGCGAGCGACCAGCCCGCCTGGCGCAGCGCCTTGGGCACCGCCTCGATGGGGCCGATGCCCATGATCTCCGGCGGCACGCCCGCCACGGCAAAGGACACGAAGCGCGCCAGCGGCGTCAGGCCGAAGCGCTTCAGCGCCGACTCGCTCGCCAGGATCACGGCACCGGCGCCGTCCGAGGTCTGCGAGCTGTTGCCCGCCGTCACCGAGCCCCTGGCCGCGAACACGGGCCTCAGCTTCGCCAGGCCCTCGGCGGACGTGTCCGCACGCGGCCCCTCGTCGGTGTCGGCGAGGCGGCTGCGCCGCGCCACCGAGTGGGAAGCCAGGTCCGGCACGCGTTCCTCGATGGTGTAGGGCGAGATCTCGTCGCGGAACTCGCCGCTCGCGATGGCCGCCAGCGCCTTGCGGTGGCTCTCCAGGGCGAAGGCGTCCTGGGCCTCGCGCGTGACCTGCCAGCGCTGCGCCACCTTCTCCGCCGTCATGCCCATGCCGTAGGCGATGCCCACGTGCTCGCCGCGTTCGAACACCGCCTGGTTGAAGGCGATGTGGTGGCCGCCCATGGGAATCCGGCTCATGGTCTCGGTGCCGGCGGCCACCATCACCTCGGCCTCGCCCAGGCGTATGCGGTCGGCCGCCATGGCCACGGCCTGCAGCCCGGAGGCGCAGAAGCGGTTCACGGTGACACCCGCCACGGACTGGGGGAATCCCGCCAGCAGCAGCGCGATGCGCGCCACGTTCATGCCCTGCTCCGCCTCGGGAATCGCGCATCCCACCACCACGTCATCGACCGCGGCGAGGTCCAGGGAGGGCACCTGCGCAGCAGCGCCGCGCAGCACGTGGGCCAGCAGGTCGTCGGGGCGGGTGTTGCGATACATGCCTCTGGGCGCCTTGCCCACGGCGGTGCGGGTGGCGGCGACGACGTAGGCATCCTGGACTTGGCGGGTCATGGGGTCTCCTCCGGCTGCGTCGTCAGTTGCGCAGCGGCTTGCCGGTCTTGAGCATGTGCTCGATGCGGGCCTGGGTCTTCTCCGTGGCGAGCAGTTCCATGATGCCGCGCCGCTCGAGATCGAGCAGCCACTGCTCGTCCACCAGGCTGCCGCCCTCCACGTCGCCGCCACAGATCACCTCGGCCACCTTGGAGCCGATCAGGAAGTCGTGCTCGGAGATGAAGCCGCCTGCGGCGAGGTTGGTCATGTGGGCCTTGAAGGTGGCGATGGCGCTGCGCCCCGCCACCGGGATGCGATCCGCCGGCAGCGGCGGGCGCCAGCCGGACTCACCCAGCGCCACCACCTGCGCGCGCGCCACGTGCAGCAGCTCGTGGCGATTCATCACCACCACGTCGGCATCCGTGAGGAAGCCCAGCTCGCGCGCATGGGCGGCGCTGCGCGCCACCTGCGCCGTGGCCACCGCCTCGAAATGGCGCCGCACGAAGGCAAACAGGTCGCCGCCCTTCGCGTCCACGGCGGCGCGACGCGCCAGTTCCTTCAGGCCGCCGCCCGCCGGCAGCAGGCCCACGCCCACCTCCACGAGGCCGATGTAGCTCTCGAAGGCCGCCACTGCGCGGGCACAGTGCATGACGAACTCGCAGCCGCCCCCCAGCGCCATGCCGTCCACGGCCGCCACCACGGGCACCCGCGAGTAGCGCAGCGCGAGCGAAGTGGCCTGGAACTGCTGCACGACGCCCTCCACCTTCTCGAGCCGGCCGGCCATGAGGGCATCGGCCACGTTGAGGCGATGCGCGGCCTTGAGGATGGCGGACTCGGCCTCGCGCCTGAGCTTCTTCATCATGGAGCCGAAGGCCGAGGGCTTCGGTCCCGGCGGCCGCGGCGCGGACGGACCGGACAGGTTGGCGCCTACCGAGAAGGGCGGTTCGTCCTGCCAGATCACGAGGCCGCGGAAGCCGCGCTCGGCCTCGTCGATGGCCTGCATGAGCCCGTCGAGCACGTCCTCGCCGATGGAGTGCATCTTGCTCTTGAAGCCGACCACGGCGATGTCGTCGGCGCCGGTCCAGAGGCGCACCGCGTCGGTCTCGAACACGGTGCGGCGCGTGTCGGGGGCCTCGCCCTGCACGCGGTCCGGGGCGGCCTGGCGGCAGTACACCGCCAGCGGCGAACGCGGCACCTGCGCGCGCCGCACGGGTGCGAAGGACCCCTGGGGATCGTGCACGCCGGCGCGCCCGGGCTCGGTGCACCACGCGGGCAGCGGCACTGCCGCGAGGGCATTGCCCGCGGCCACGTCGGCGGCGATCCATCCCGCCACGGCCTGCCACCCGGCGGCCTGCCAGAGCTCGAACGGTCCCTCGCGCCAGCCGAATCCCCAGCGCATGGCGAGGTCAACGTCGCGGGCGTTGTCGGCGATGGCTTCGAGGTGGAAGGCCGCGTAGTGCAGCATGTCGCGATTCACGCGCCACAGGAACTGCGCCTGCGGGTGCGGGCTCTGGCGCAGCGCCGCCAGCCGCGCGGCCGGATCGCGGTTCTTCAGGATCGCGACCACCGCTTCATCGGCGCCACGGGTGGCCGGGCGGTAGTCGCGTGTCGCCGGATCGAGCACCAGGATCTCGCGCCCCTCCTTGCGGTAGATTCCCCTGCCGCTCTTCTGTCCCAGGGCGCCGGAGTCCACCAGCGCGCGGAACCAGTCCGGCGCATCGAAGCGTGCGTGCCACGGATCCCCGGCGAGCTGGGACTTCATGGTGCCGATGACGTGGCCCAGCGTGTCGAGGCCCACCACGTCCATGGTCCGGTACGTGGCGCTCTTCGCGCGCCCGATGAGCGTGCCGGTGACCGCATCCACCTCGTCGAAGCCCAGGCCGAGCTCGCGCGTGTGGTGGAAGGCCGCCAGCACCGAGAACACGCCGATGCGGTTGGCGATGAAATTCGGCGTGTCCTTCACCCGGATCACGCCCTTGCCCAGGGTGGTGACCAGGAAGGTCTCGAGACCGTCGAGCAGCGCCGGGTCGGAGGCCGGCGCCGCGATCAGCTCCACCAGGTGCATGTAGCGTGGCGGGTTGAAGAAGTGCACGCCGCAGAAGCGCCGTGCAAGACCCTCGGGCAGCCCGCCGGCGAGCGCCGCGATGGACAGCCCGGAGGTGTTGCTGGCGAGGATCGCGTGGGGAGCGAGGTGCGGCGCGATGCGCTGGTAGAGCGCGTGCTTCCAGTCGAGGCGCTCGGCGATGGCCTCGATGACCAGGTCGCAGCCGGCGAGCTTCTCCAGGTCGCGGTCGTAGTTGGCCACTGCGATCCGGTCCGCCACCGCGGCGGTGCCCAGCGGGCTCGGCTCCAGGCGCCGCAGGGTCTCGATGCCCCTGCGCACGATGGCGTCGGGGTCGCCCTCCTTCGCAGGGAGGTCGAACAGCACGGCCTCCACGCCGGCATTCACCAGGTGGGCGGCGATCTGGGCGCCCATCACGCCGGCGCCCAGAACGGCAGCGCGGCGTACGAACAGGCGGTCGGGATGGGTCATTGCGCAAGCCTTCCGTAGGAACCGTCCGGCGTGGCACGCCGGACGGCCTGCTGCGGCATCAGAACGAGAACGTGTACTGCGCGCTCAGGATGTCCGCGGAGTTCGTGTAGGAACCGCGCACCGTGGTGGTCAACAGGGGCGAAGCGCGCACCACCGCGGTGTTGGCGATGGTGGTGTCCTCGATGAACACGTGGGCGTAGGCGAAGTCCAGCCGGTGCCGGGGTGCCGCCTGCCAGCGCGCACCGAAGGACAGCCAGGTGCGATCGCTGTCGGGCAGCGACGCGGTGCGATCCTGCGGGCTGCGAACGGGCGCCTCGTCCCAGGCCACGCCGGCGCGCAGCAGCCAGGCGTCGTTGAGGCGGTAGTTCACGGCCGCCGACAGGCGCCACGTGTCCTTGAAGTTGAGCGGCAGGCTGCTGCTCAGGGCGCCACCGGAGCGAAGGATGTCCAGGCGCTGGATCTCGCTCCACTGGGTCCACATCACGTCACCGAGCAGGGTCCAGCGGTCATTGAGCGCGTGCACGCCCGAGATCTGGGCGAGTGCGGGCGTGGTGAGTTCGGCGGTGATCGGGCCGGTGAGCGCCCCGACGGTGGCGCCGGTCGGCGTGGTGACCTTCTGGTCGCCCTCGAGCTTGTGCTCGATGGCCGAGCGATAGCTCACGCCCAGGCGGGTGGCCTCGGACAGTTCCCAGAGCAGGCCGCCGTTGAAGCCCACGGCGCTGCTGTCGCCGCCGAAGGTGGCGCGTCCGTCGGGGGTGGGCGCTCCGAAGGGCACGGCGCGCGTGAACTCCGCCTCGAACATCTGGTAGCTCAGCCCCAGGCCGGCCGAGAACTGCGGGCTGAACCGGTAGGACAGGGACGGGTTGATGTCGGTGCTCTTGATCTCCGAGGAGATGGAGGCATAGCGGCCCGCCCAGGCGCCGGTGTACTCGGTCTTGCTGCCCCAGGGCGCGGACACGCCCAGGCCGAAGCGCCAGGCGCCGAGAGGCACCACGGCGTAGAGGTTCGGCAGGAAGGAGTCGACCCCGGCGCCGCTGTTGCCCGACAGGGGAAAGGGCCCGAGCGTGGTGCCGTTGTTCGTGAACTCCGGCCTGGGCGACACGTAGTGCCCGGCCAGGGCCACCTGTCCGGTCTCGATGCGCGACATGCCTGCGGGATTCCAGAACACCGTGCTGGCGTCCTCGCCCAGCGCCGCGGAACCGGCGAGCGAGTTGCCGATGGCGGCGGCGCCCTGGTAGGGCAGGAAGAAGCCGGCCGCGCCGGCGGGTCCGGCACAGGCCGCGAAGGCCAGGGAAAGGGATGCCGCGACGCGGGTGTGCCTGCTGGTTTGGGGACTCATGCGTTTCACCTCCGTGCGATGTGCCGTGCAGCGTCGCGGCGCGCCGGCTGATGGGAATGCCCGGGCGGTACCCCGGTCCGTTCCTGTGCTTCAGGTCGTTCCCGGGTGCACCGGTCGCGGCCGCCTGTCTTCGCCGACGGCCACGTAGGTCAGCGTCGCCTCCGTGACCTTGACCACCTCGCGGGCGAGCCCGCGCTCGGCGTACACCTCCACGTTCACGGTGATGGACGTGCGACCCACGCGCGCCACCTCCGAGTAGAAGCTCACCACGTCGCCCACCAGCACCGGCTGCTTGAAGGTGAACGAGTTCACGGCCACCGTCGCCACCCTGCCCCTGGCTTCGCGCACGGCGGGGATCGCGCCGGCGATGTCCACCTGGGACATGATCCAGCCACCGAAGATGTCCCCGGTGGAGTTCACGTCCGAGGGCATCGGCACCACGCGCAGTGTCGGGATCCGGCCTTGGGGAAGGCCCGTGGGTTCGCTCATGGTTTCCTCGCGGATCAGTCCAGGAACAGGTCGGCGGCCAGCGGCACTCCTGGCGTCACCGCATACTGCGACAGGTCCTTCACGCCCGCGTTGCGCAGCACCTCCTCGTCCACGAAGAAGTTGCCGGTGCACTCGCGGCTCGGGCGGGTGAGGATCCACCACGCCGCATCGGCCATGATCTCGGGGGTGCGGCTGGCACGCATGGCGCGGGGAAAGTAGACCTCCACGGCCGCCGTGGCGATGGTGGTTCGCGGCCAGAGCGAATTGGCGGCGATGCCCCGGTCCGCGAACTCGGCCGCGAAGCCGAGCGTGCACATGCTCATGCCGTACTTCGAGATCGTGTAGGCAAGGTGGTCGCGGAACCAGCGGGGCTTCAGGTTCAGCGGCGGCGACAGGGTGAGGATGTGGGCGTTCGTGGAGCGCTCCAGCCAGGGCAGGCAGGCCTGGGTGCAGGCAAAGGTGCCGCGCGCGTTCACCTGCTGCATCAGGTCGTAGCGCTTGATGGGCGTGGCGGGGGTGGGCGAGAGCGAGATGGCGCTGGCGTTGTTCACCAGCACGTCGATGCACCCGAAGGCGTCGGCCGCGCGCCGGGCAGCGTCGTTGACGGCCTCCTCGTCGCGCACGTCGAGCTGGAGGGCGAGTGCGCGGCCACCGGCCTG
This sequence comes from uncultured Rhodocyclaceae bacterium, assembly GCA_964641005.1. Lineage (GTDB taxonomy): Bacteria > Pseudomonadota > Gammaproteobacteria > Burkholderiales. Next base: position 3,601 of record CAZXJW010000029.1, on the reverse strand, counting down.
TTCCACCTCGGCGGCCACGGCGTGGATGGTGCCCGACAGCCGCGGGTGCGGCTCCACGGTCTTGCCGGTGACCACCACGTTCGCGCCGTCGCGGGCGCAGCGAAGCGCGATGGCGCGGCCGATGCCCCGCGAAGCGCCGGTGATGAACACGGTACGTCCTGCAAGGCTCATGCGTCCTCCGGATTTCAGGCCGCAGCGCGTGCCGGCGAGGGCTCGCCCGCGCTGGCCGCACGACCGATGTCGCGGGGGAAATCGTCGACCCCGATGGCGGCCGTGCGGATGCGCTCGTAGCGTGCCAGCAGTGCCGCTTCCTCGCCGCTCAGAAGGCCGGCCTCGCTCGCCGCGGTCACCCGGGCGGCACCGTGCCCGTTCGCCAGCCGACCGTCGCGGATCGCCTCGCGCACCCGCGACTCGAGCGCTTCCACGGCGGGCAGCAGTTCCAGCGCCACTTGCAGGCGTCCCACGAGATCGTCGTCGCGGCGCGGCAGGTAGGCGTTGCGGGCCAGTCGCGCACGGGCCTCGCCGGCCTCGGTGAGCAGTCTGGCCACCGCGGCTCCGAGCCGGTCGGAGGGCGGGGCGAGGCGACGTCCGAGCGGCAGGGCCGCGATACGCATGAGCAGCGCGGCAGGCCTCGAGGGGAAGTTGGCCACCACGCCCGCCAGCGCCTCCTCGGCGCGGCACAGGGCGTCCTGCACCCCCCATTGCACCAGCGGGAGGTCGGCCGCCGGATGGCCATCGTCGGCGAAGCGCTTGAGCACCGCCGAGGCGAGGTAGAGCTGCGAGAGCACGTCGCCGAGCCGCGCGGAGAGCTTCTCGCGCCGCTTCAGCGCCCCGCCCAGCACCAGCATCGCCACGTCGGCGCAGAAGGCGAAGGCCGCCGCGAGCCTCGACATCTCCCGGTAGTGGCGATCGAGCGGCGCCGGCCCGTGCCCGCGCGCGAACCGGGCGCCCGTCAGGCCGTGCAGCATCGCCCGGGCGAAGTTCGCCACGGCGAAGGACACGTGTCCCCGGAGCGCGGCGTCGAACAGCCGCGACGCCTTGCCGGGATCGGGCTCGCGCGTGGCCGCCATCTCGCGCAGCACGAAGGGGTGGCAGCGGATCGCACCCTGGCCGAAGATGATCATGCTGCGAGTGAGGATGTTGGCGCCCTCCACGGTGATGGCGATGGGCACCTGCTGGTAGGCGCGGCCGAGGTAGTTGCCCGGGCCGAGGCAGATGCCCTTGCCGCCGTGCACGTCCATGGCGTCGTTGATCACCTGCCGGTTGCGCTCGGTGGCGTGGTACTTGACGATGGCCGACACCACCGCGGGCTTCTCGCCGAGGTCCACCGCGCCGGCGGTCATGACGCGGGCCGCCTCGATCACATAGGCGTTGCCGCCGATGCGCGCCAGAGCCTCCTCCACGCCCTCGAAGCGAGCCACGGGCGTGCGGAACTGCGTGCGCACGCGGGCATAGGCACCGGTGGCCAGTGCCGCCAGCTTGGACGCGCCGGCGCTCGATGACGGCAGCGAGATGGAACGCCCCGCGGCCAGGCATTCCATGAGCATGCGCCATCCCTGCCCCACGCGCTCGCGCCCGCCGATCACCCAGTCGAGCGGGATGAACACGTCGGCACCGCTGGTGGGGCCGTTCATGAACGAGGCGTTGAGCGGGAAATGCCGGCGGCCGATCCTCACGCCGGGATGGCTGGTGGGGATGAGCGCCAGCGTGATGCCGAGGTCCTCCTCGCCGCCCAGCAGCCGCTGGGGGTCGCGCACCTTGAAGGCCAGGCCCAGCACCGTGGCCACCGGCGCGAGGGTGATGTAGCGCTTGTTCCACGTCACCCGCAGGCCGAGCACCTCGCGGCCCTCGTGCAGACCCCGGCACAGGATGCCCGTGTCCGGGATCGATCCCGCATCCGAGCCGGCCTCGGGGCCCGTCAGGGCGAAGCAGGGCATCTCCAGGCCCTTCGCGAGCCGCGGCAGCCAGTGCTGCTTCTGCGCCTCGGTGCCGTAGTGCAGCAGCAGCTCCGCCGGCCCGAGGGAATTCGGGACCATGACCGAGACCGTGCCCGCGGCGGTGCGCGTGGCGAGCTTGGCCACGACCGCGCTGTGACCGAGCGCCGAGAAACCCATCCCGCCATACTGCTTCGGGATGATCATTCCGAGGAATCCGCGCTCGCGGATGAAACGCCAGGCCTCCGGCGGCAGGTCGTTGAGCTCGTGGGACACCTGCCAGTCGTCGAGCATCCCGCACAGTTCCTCCACCGGTCCGTCCAGGAAAGCCTGCTCCTCGGCGCTGAGCACCGGTGCGGGAATGGCGTGCAGGCGGCGCCAGTCGGGGGCGCCGGAGAACAGCTCTCCATCCCACCAGACGGTGCCGGCGTCCAGCGCCTCCTGCTCGGTCTGCGACACCGGCGGCAGGACGCGGCGGAACCAGGCGAGCAGCCGGTCGGACACCAGGGCGCGGCGCAGCGGTCCCGCGTTGAGCACCATTGCCAGGGCCGCGAAGAGCGTCCAGAGGATGCCCATCACGGCCGCTGCCGGCGACACGAACACCTGCAGCGCGCCGAGCAGCAGGCCGCCGGCCGCGGTGGCCAGCCAGAGCGGCACACGGGAAGCCGCCAGCGCGAATGCCGTGACGAGGGCGGCGAGCCCCCAGAGAGCGAAGGCCATGGAGAAGTTCCTCCCGGAGGCTCAGGCGGCCTTGCGGCCGGTGTCGCGGCGCGTCGGGCGCGCGACCGCCGTGGAAGAAGGCAGCGGCGCGCGAAGCCCCGCCGCCAGGAAGGGCACGAGACGGCGCACGATGGCCTCGGCGTCGTCGGCACCCTCGGCGTCGCACGTGGCGATGAGCTGCAGGGCATCGTTGCCGGCCAGCGCGTACGACATGGCGCCGAACGTGAAGTGCATGCGCCACACCAGCTCGACCTCGGGAACCTCGGGCAACGCCCGCACCAGCGCATCCTTGAAGCGCAACACCACGTCGCGGTAGTGACGCGGCAGGTACACGCGCATGTAGTCGGCCGGTTCGGACAGGGCCCTGCCGAGCAGGCGCAGGAAGGCAGCCCCACCCTTGAGCGGATCGCGGGACACCTGCAGGGCCGGGACGATCACCGCCTCGATCACCGCCTCGGGCGTGAGCGGGCGGCCCGCCGCGCGCGTCTCGAGATCGTCGAGCATGGCGACCCGGGCCGCATTGAGCGGTCCGAGCCTGCGGTCGAACACCTCGCGGATCAGGCCTTCCTTGCTGCCGAAGTGGTAGTTCACCGCCGCAAGATTGACCTTCGCCCGCGCGGTGATGGCGCGCAGCGACGTGGAGGTGAAGCCCTGTTCCATGAACAGCGCCTCGGCCGCCTCGAGGATGCGGGTGCGGGTGTCGGCAGGGGGTCTGGCGGTGGCGAGCGTGCGGGGCATGGCTTGGAACGGTCGATTCAAACGAACGTTTGAATGATGGCGAGGCGGGTGGTGCGTGTCAATACCCCGGGGGGTGCGGGTTGCTACCGGCAGGATCACGCTTCGAGGCGGCGCAACGGCCTCGATCGGCGGCGTGCTAGCGCGACTCGAACTCCGCCAGCCGCGCCCGCAGTGCCGAGCCGGCCGCATCGCAGGCAGATGCGCCGGGA